>JBDOMX010000119.1:0-10145 GCA_039831615.1 Planctomycetaceae bacterium | reverse complement strand
AAACCGTAAAAAAGCCCCCCCCCCCCCCCCCAGTAATTCTCACCTATATATCGCGTCTTCAAGTGTTCCCTTATGTGCAGGTCAATCGGCAAGTCCATATCTACCGCCAGCGTAAGAGTCGAGGCCGGTTTATATTGGATTGGAAATGACACGATTCCCCAAGCGGGGCCTCGACATCAGCGTTACCTGGATGGCTTCTCGATCGACGCAAAGCCTGTGTCACTAGGCCACATGGAAGTATTTGTCGCCAGTGGTGCCTACTTCGACAATCGCTGGTGGACAGACTCACCACGAGGCGGTGCGAGCTTTCTCAAACGTGGATCAGTCGACGAACGATGTCGGGACATCGGCAAATATTCCGTGAAAATTGCGAGGCGGTTGAATCCTCGTCCGCGTTCGAGTGCTGATGTACCTGCGGTCGGCATGACATGGATGGAAGCTGCTGCCGTGTGCCGTTTTTTTGACGCCCGACTTCCGCTTGAAACGGAATGGGAAGTTGCCATGCAAACAAAATCGCAACAAAGCCCGTCGCAGAAAAACCACTCTGACAGGACGTTGAGTCGTTGGGGCTGCGAGTTGCATCTGGAGTTTCTGGAGGAGTGGACGGCTGACGCCTTCACGACACGACACTGGCGCGATTCGTTAACCCCAGAGTCCTCTGCTCCAACCTCACGATTGGGAGTGTGCTTGCGGGGTTCGACTCAAAGTATGCTTTTTTCGGATGCGGCCTACCGTTCGTCTGGCGATCCGCTTCAACCCGGACCGTTTCGCGGATTTCGCCGGGTATGGTCGAAGACTCCGACGCAGGCACAAGTTTCCTCGAACTTTTGCGAAAGTACAGAGCAACTATGAATTCGCTGGTGGAAGCAACCGTATCCTGTCCACACTGTTGGAATAGGTTCCATGGAGATCAGGCGTGGCACATTTCGACGCACAGTAAGTTAATCGGCGATCCCGTTTTGGGGAGCGTACAGAAGCGGTATGCGCCGGCTGAGGCGGAACACAGGGGTAGCAAAGTCTTCGATGAGGAAGGCTGGGAAATGCTGCAACGAGCATGCCCGCGCTGCCACCTGCAGATACCTGATCACATGCTGGCCCTTCAGCCCCGGTTTATTTCGATCGCAGGGGCTCCGCGATCCGGGAAGACATACTTCCTGACCATCATGCTGCACCAGTTGAAGAAGTCCTTATCGCACCAGTTCAAGTACACTCTTGGGTATTCTGACAGCCACGAGAAACGCATGGCTGTCGACTACGAAGAAAAACTGTTTTCCGCGGCAGACGCAACGCAGCCCGTCATGCTGCCAAAGACGGAAACCGCTGGCGATCATCTCTACAACACGGTGCACCTGGATGGCGTTGATGTTCAGTTACCAAAGCCATTCATGCTGACCCTGCGAAAGACGGTTGCCGGGGGTGGGGCAGGGTCGAATGGGCGTACTGAAGGCATCGTACTCTACGACAATGCGGGCGAGTCGTTCCGCCTTGATGCCGAAGACAGTGGGAAGCAACGGTCCACTCAGCACTTGTCAGAATCAGACGCCGTATTGTTTACGTATGACCCATTGCTTGAAACAGAAACACGAGCGCGGCTGGCCGAATTCTCTGACGATCCTCAAATACACGACAAGGCTTCGTCCGCACGCCAGGTTGACTATCTGGAAGAAGTTATCCACCGGATGCGACGACACCGAGGCGTTCCTGATAACCAGCCGATGGATGTCGCTCTAGCCGTTTGCATACAGAAGTATGACGTATGGAAACCGCTGGTTGACTTTCATCGAGCAAACGGCGAGGCGATTATCGACGCGACTTCCATTGAGTATCGTATCAAACATGGGATTGCGGGCCTCGATCTGACCGAGATCAATATCATTTCTGCAATCGTTCGCAGCATGTTGAACGATACGTCGCCACAATTCGTGGCCCTTGCGGAAACTCACTTTCGACACGTACGCTATTTCCCCGTTAGCGCATTGGGGCACAGCCCACAGGAACACGATGGGTTTCTGAAGATTCGGCCGATTGACATTCAGTCGTTTCGAGCCGATCACCCGTTTCTGTGGCTGATGCGCCGCTGGGACATGATCGACTGGTTGAAAAACAAACGCGAGAATCCCAAGAGCCTGCCGGTGGCCTCGGCGCGGTCATTGGGACACGGTATGCTCGAAGTTCGTTGCCCGACAACTGGCGAACCGTTACATCTTGACGCCGATCACGCTGGTCGTGAATTCTACAACCCGAACTCCAGCCAGTTCTTCTGGATTCCGAAAGTGCAGTTACGGAATGCCGCTCGCCCCGCAAAGGGCCCTGCGGCGGCAAGTCGGGAGCCGACAAGACCACAGGGGCTGGGCCTTAAACTCGACAGTGTTGATAACAGCACTGACGGTGGAGGTGCGTCAAAGAAGCGGCGATGGTGGCCCTTCTCATGAACGCCGAAACTCAGGTTCACACGCAAGTCTTTGAACAGGTCTACACGTCTGCCAGCGCTTTGTTGGATAGGGCTCATGGCGACCTGGGCATCGTCTGCGAAACGGTTGGTTTCCCCAGAGAAATTCAGCCCGATCTCGATCATCTCAATTCTTATCAGCCGATTGAAACGCTTTCCGGCGAGTTCTCTGAGAAACACCCCCCTGCCTATACGATTGCTGCGCGAGGTCCGCAGGGAGAATTCTACGTAATTTCTCGCACTGTATTTGCCGGAGCAGACCATACCGGTCGGACGAATCCTTTGGCTCATCACATGGTTGTGCCGACCGAATCAGCGCATTCCATAGCGGCACCTGCGGATTTGGTGCATTCGCTGAGAACTTTCTTTATGTCTCGCTGGGATGATGAACCTCGCCGGTGGGAGCAACCTCGCGATGTTGCGATCGTCAATCGATTGGGATCTGGACAGGACTTTCCGTCTCCAGCGTGGCGGCAGTTGACATCTGCCCCACACGTCGCCGCGATTCTTGGATTCTTCGCCGAACACGTCACGTCCAACGCTGTGCCTTCGGACGTTTCCGTTGTCTTTATCATTCCGCCATCGCTGGGTGACGACGCTTGCCGTCTGCTGACAGACCTACTAGCGGTGCTGCCAGCGTCATTTGCATCTGCCGTTAGCGCACGAACACATGTTGTTTCTCCGCCGGGTGTCGCGGGGCAGTGCCGTGTGATGTTTACGTATCCAAATACGGCCTTCCTTGCTCAGGCACGCCGACGACAGGATGAACATCGCCCGGTCATCATCGATCTGGTGGAAGGTGATCCGCCCGATCTGCCATGCACGGACTACGGCGCACAAATCAAACGTATCCTGATCGAAGGAGGAACGGGGAAGAACGTGCAGACACTGGTAAACCTGCGGTCCGAAATGGGTGTGCTTAAGGATTCCACTGGAACTCCGTTTTCTGACTTTAAAAAACTGCAGCAAAAGTTGCAATCGCCGAGGCCATTGCAAAACATCGACACAGTCGTACCGCTGCTGAGAAACGTCGCACGAGCATCCGCGTCGGCAGAGACGATGCTGTCTGGTCTCCTCGAGAAGGCAATCGTGAAACACTTTAAAGCACGAAAGGGCGATTCTGACTGGCCTGCCTTTACCTCGTTGGCATTTTCCGGAGGCGTGCCACGAAAGTCTCAACAACTTGCCCGAAAATACATCGAGCAATGTCCAGCGAATGCATTGCCGCATGTCTTCGAACATCCGCGGCTGGCGGACAAGTCTGCCGATAAGATCAGACTATGGTTGCGAAAATGCGTCGATCGCCCCGGGGTTGTTTCGTTCATGATTCAACACGCAATTCAGCATCCGACTGCTCGGAACGTAGAGTCCATTCGCAAGACACTGTTCGAACTTCAGCCCGATGTCAGGTCAGACGAATGTGAAAACTGGGGACGAATTCTTCAGACATTAAAGGGATCCGCAGTTCAGACGATTCGAAAACTTATAGGCGAGCTCTTGAGTACGAGGATTCGTAGCGGGACGATTCCGCCTTTGACGTTGATGCGTGCGATTCCGCTGATCGTCGACAACTGTAATGAGTCGGAACGGCATCAAATCCTATTCGAATTACTCGAAGCAAGTGCCGACGCCAGCCAGTTCCGTGAATTTGTCCGCTGGGTTGTCGATAAGTTTGGCGTCGAGAATGAGTTGGTTGCCGGCTACGACGTTTCCCGACATTCGGATGCCGTTCGGGCAGCACTCAAAGAGATCACAGTGGGCGAAGTCAAACTGGAAGCGCCTCTTTCGGTTACCTCAGTAGAGCCACGTCGAAAGAGGAAGATTTCTGAGTTTCCCGCCGGGCAACGGACACGCCGGTCGGTAAGTGCCTCGGGACAACAGGTGGAACAGCTGATTAGCGGTTGCAAATGGCTGCTCGGAATATCAACGCTGCTGATCATTCTTGCAGTCCCGGTTTTCATGATTCTCTCGTACGCGGGCTTGCTGCCGGAGCTGCGTATTCCGGAAACGTGGCCGCATAGACTTGAGTGTGCTGGGTTGTCTGCGTTTCCTCTGTCGGTACTCTTCTTCGCGGTGATGCGTTGGCGGGTACGTCGAAACAGGGATCCGGCTCGGATGACACGTTCTCTTTTGTATCTCGGGGCCGCAGCTGTCGCAATGTTGTCGGGCACGGCGTGCACACTGTTTGCCTGCTTTCATTGGTTGCGTTAATGACAGAATCCTCAGACCAATTCGACAGCATAACTCAATCGGCTCCAAAGTCGCCGATGCGAGTGCGGTCTATCCAACCGGACTTCACGGATGACATGGTGCAGGCGGAACAAGAATCCGTAACGTCTCGACAGACGGTCAATGATCTTCGTTCCGTGATTGCTCACTGGAGCCTGCATCAGGAGGATCTTCCGGACGGCTTCGCCGACACATTTCGTATGAAGTCAGTGGCCCGACAAGTTGTCCCGGCAGTGGTTGTTCGCGCGCAAAGATCTAAACGTCGCCTGTCATCGGATCTGATCCCGTTTGATGGCTCCAAGCTCAACAATCAGCAATTCGACATACATGATCTATTCAGTTTGTCTGACGTTTCCAATCGGTGCGAATTTCCGGATAATCCCAAGACAAAGAGTGAATTGATTTCGGGCAACGAATCCCTTGAAGCATGCGGTGACTGCACTGGATCGGGAGAAACTCTTTGTAAAACCTGCGTCGGAACGGGAACGCTGTCTTGCATTGCTTGTTCTGGTGGCGGAGAAGTGGAATGTCGCCATTGTCGTGGGCAGGGAGAAATCCTTGTTGGTGGCACAGACACGCAGGAATGTCCGCAATGCTCTGGCGGAGGGACTGCCGCCTGCCCGTCCTGTTCCGGCCGTGGCCAAAATGATTGCTCACGTTGTGTCGGTGGGGCGATCAAGTGCAATGCATGTGCGGCCAGCGGACAAATGCGGAAGCAGTGGCATCTGGAAACCGTCACACACACGCAAACATACCATCGCCTGATTTGTCGCAATGGTTGGGTGGATGAAGATCATCCCGTCTCGCTGGATGCAATCCTTTTGCGCCATCGTGACTGGCCAGACCCAAGTCTCGTTTCCGGAAACGAAACTCAGAAGTTTGTCCCGGATTGTCTGTCCGGGGCCGCACAAGCAACTATCAGAACAGCGCGCCAGGAACCCTCAAAGCGTAGCCAGGACACAGGATTGCGGTTGGAACTTCGAGCATCCTACGTTTACCACGTTGAAGTTCTTCATGACGGCGCCGTCTCTGAGGTGTTTGTCAGTGGATGTTCCAACACAGTGACTCCGCAGAAAACGAGGCGGACGCAAAGAGGTCTATTGGGACGATTCAGTGACAAATACACAGTCAGCCAGGAGGAATGGCAATACGCTCAGAGTGTGAACGAAGGAAACGTTTTTTTGACTGATAGAAGATGCCTGTGTAATGAACTGCGACGACTCGGAACGCACCTGCAGGTCAGCGACACAGGCTACCTTGTTGACGCGGACACGATCGAAATTCCAGAGGGAATTCAGATTCAGTTTGCGTACGATCGGACAAATCAGCCAGTCCTCCGTTCTATCATCGACCTCGGGCATGCTGATCGCCATCGGTTGCCGCATTTCATGACCACCAGCCAGTTGCTTTCCATCGGAACACTTGCGCTGTTGGAGGAAAACAACCGGGCCATCGAACGACTGGTTCTCGTTGACTGTCGGTTCTACGGCTCAACGTCCTCAAAGGCTTTTCACCATGTATTGCACCTAATGGCCGACGAGGCACGGCGATTGTTTGAAATGGACTTCGAACTACAGCCAGAACCCAACACGGTATCGACGGGAAACCTCAAGCGAATTTGCTCTTACATTCAGCACAACCTTCGCGTGATTTCGATCAATGCGAAGGTGTCCATAAGACACGGGCGGGGCAAGTCGTTGTTGTCGTTCAGGCTCGGCAACGGTCGTTCTCAAACGGTGCTGCTTTCGCTGAAGTCCGTACACGGAGTGGGTGTCGTTGAATTGAAGTCCCGATGCCGAATTGCGAGCACAGCAGCCACCGTCCGATCTGCCCTCAAGCGAAACCTGTCGAGTCCCTGCGGCGGTTTCGCGTTAGATTTGACAACAGACCCTCCCGCCGTTGACCTCATCCAGCGCCTTGTGGCCGTAGACGGCGAGCCGGATTACACCGAGTTGTTACACAATTTGAGTTCCATTGTTCATCGCGCCGATGCGATTGAAAAGACGCAATCAGATATTGACGAATTCTGAAGGGCTACTCATGAGCGGACGCAAGGACTACAGCTACACTCTGACAGCACGTCGGCGAGCTCGGCAACAGGCGGAACGCACTGCGCGTGCCGCGCAGCGTGCACGGGAGGATCGCGAGGATATCATTCGCCTCAATCACGAACGGTTTTTCGTCGATCACGCGAATCCGTTTCATCCGAATCGGATTTCTGCGCAGCTCACAGACATTGCCAATCTGTGCGACGGCCTGGCAACTCGGGACCTACTGGGGCTGGCGAAACTCAGCCGAAAGGAAGAGTTGGGGCTTGACGAAGAGCACTTCAAACAACTGATCGACCATTTTCGCTTCGGCAAACGCGAAAATGCGTGGCAAAAGATTCGAACCGAAACGCTCACCAATGCGGCTGAGCGGCTGCGGCAACGTGTGCAGGGACAGGATCAGGTAATTAAGGAAGTCATCCCAACTCTGATTCGTGCCAAACTGGATCTTGTCGACATCACAAACCAGATTCATTCGTCGAAACCACGCGGAGTCTTCTTTTTCGTCGGTCCTACCGGAGTCGGAAAAACGGAGCTCAGCAAGGCGATTGCGGAATTGATCTTCGGTGACGAAAGCCAGATGACTCGCTTCGACATGAGCGAGTATTCCGAAGAACACCAGCAGGCAAGACTCATCGGCGCACCGCCAGGTTACGTTGGCTTCGATCAGGGAGGCCAGTTGCCGAACGCCATTCTGGAACAGCCATTCTCCGTGCTTTTGTTCGACGAAATTGAAAAAGCTGACCCTCGAATCCTAGATAAGTTCCTGCAGATTCTGGATGACGGTCGACTGACGGATGGCAGCGGGAGAACCGTATATTTTTTAGAAACCATCATCATTTTTACGTCAAACCTCGGGACCGGCGGTCACCAGAACGAAGAGCTGGGACATCTTGATTACTCGGACCTGCGTGAGCATTTCCAGCGTGAGGTCTGCAACTTCTTTGTGAACGAACTTCAACGCCCTGAAATTCTGAACCGCATTGGCGAAGATAATATTCTGGTATTCAATTACCTTCGCGACGAAACGACTCGAAACAAGATCATTGAGCGTCAGATTCAGAATCTCGCAAAGATCATCCGGAAGCGTTTCCGGTTTGGCATTCAGCTGACGGAACCGTTTCGTAACGTGTTGAAATTTCATCCGAGCGGATTCCAGTCGAACGGTGTGCGAGGTGTCAGGAATCTACTGCGAAAGCTGGTTTTTGATGAATTGGCGCTGCAGATATTTCAGGACGTAGACGCATTTGCGAATCGAACGTTTGTCGTGGATTATGACAACGTCGCGACGATAGAAGAGGGCTTCGAGTTTTCCCGCGAAAGCATTCTCTATGAATGGGACTGAACAATGGATCTGGATCCCACATTTCTAATAGTCGATTCTTCACCGGCCGAATTTGGTGCGACGGAATTACAGGTTGCTGAAATTCAGGACTATTCGTATGTCGCCGGTCCAGGGCGTCGTTGTGTGGTGTGGCTGGCTGGCTGTCGCCGTCGTTGCCCAGGCTGTTTTCAACCGCAGTTTTTCTCATTCGCTGTAGGGCGACGGTATCGCGTTGAGGAACTCGCTGAACGAATTCTCGCTATCCAAGGAATCGATGGCGTCACTTTTTCGGACGGAGAACCGTTCGAGCAAAGTTCGGCACTGGCCGAACTCTGTCGTATATTGAAATCACGAACCGACCTGTCGCTGCTGGCATACACGGGATATCAAGTGGAGTGGCTACGTGGAGCCGATGATCAGTACTGCGATTTCCTGGACACGCTTGATGTCGTCATTGACGGTGAATATCGAGAAAATGAAGCAGGAACGTACTTGTGGCGGGGATCTCGAAATCAACGGATAATCTTTCTTAAAGGCGAAGCCAACCCTGAGGCGTTGAATGCATCAAGCACTGTTCAGCAGGAGATCCAACTGACTGTCACATCGTCCAATGTCCTCCTGACGGGCTTCCCGGATGAACGTTCGTCACGCGACTTGGAAGCGTCTCTGAAGAAAAAGGGGATAATTACTGCCCCCGCAAAAAAGGTCGCGGACGATGGCGAAGCATGAGTCGGATGACTTCATTCTGACATGTCAACAAACGACATGTGAGTTCCCGGACGGCCCCGAACCTCGATTGTTGTTTCGGCTGGATATGGCGCGGTCGACGGCAAAAACGGTTTGCGTTGTTCTGGACCTTTCGGATTCATACGACAGTGCAGTTCAGAACCTCAATAAACTGAGGAGCGCGATTTCCCGGTGGCCTTCCGATTGGCGCGTTGAGTTCTTTCAGCTCAGCCATGCCCAATGCCTGTTTACAGAGAGTGTCGCCGAATTCCGCAGTGATCATCAACGGGCCGAACGGCATATTGAGGCCGCCAACAGTCAGATTCCTGCGAAGTACCGCGGCAGTTTCCTGCGGCCGTGCATGGAGGCGATGACCCTAAATTGGTCGGAGGAAGTTACACCGGCTAGTCGAATTGCAATTGTTCTCAGCGATGGCCAGTTCACTGACTTTGTGGGCGTGGCAGTTCCTGACTGGATGGACTTAGTCGTCATTTCGGAGCAGTCAAACACCAAACACAATGAGAATTGGAACTGCCTGGAGTGGGGCACAGGCGTATCAGTCGCGTTCTTCAACAAACACGAAGCAGCATTCTCAGGAAAAGTCCCGGTGGTGATTGAAGGGGCTCCCGACAATGCGACGTTTTATACTGTTACCGGCGATGAGTTGCAGCCTTGGCGTCAGCCCGTCGAGACTCAAGTGGATTTGCAGAAAGCAGCGGTTACATTCTTGGTTGATTGTGAACCAGAACAGGCGATCAAACTGAGTTGGTCGATTAGGTTAGCGGGTGAGTTGCTAAAAGTGGCACGTCCGACAGCCTGCGAGTTGTCCGACTTGCTGATTCCGTTTGTCTTGGTTGGTTGCGGGGCTGAATCGGGCCCCCCCCACGCACCGTTGCCAAAAGCACAGGAAGCCGCCGTCGCCGCTCTCAAAAAAACTTTCGAAAACTTGGGGGGTGAAGTCCAGCTCGACCGAACTGGTGAGGTTTTTATGGTCGTCCTCAACGACACACAGATCACAGATGCGGGACTGGAGCACGTAAGAGGCCTGACGAGCCTGGAAACACTCGCCCTCGACAACACACAGATCACGGATGCCGGGCTGGAACACCTGAAAGGCCTGACCAGCCTGGACTGGCTCTACCTCCACAACACGCAGATCACGGATGCGGGACTGGAGCGCCTGAAAGGGATGACCAGTCTGACATGGATCGACATCAGCAACACACAGATCACGGATGCCGGGCTGGAACATCTAAGTGGTTTGACCAGCCTGGAAAAACTTTACCTCCACCACACCCAGATCACAGATGCGGGACTGGAGCACCTGACGGGGATGACGAGCCTAGACTCACTCGCCCTCGACCACACC
>JBDOMX010000238.1:0-10146 GCA_039831615.1 Planctomycetaceae bacterium | reverse complement strand
TTGACGACATCATCATCAACACCCGCAGTCACACTCAACTGGCAGGTTACCTGGGTGATGACGGCAATTCCATTCGTTCGCTGAGCACGTGGCGTCGCGCGGGGACGCGTGACATCTGGCAGGTCGGGCTCGACAAAGCCTATGCTCCCCGCGCTGCTGCTGTCGACGGACTGCTTCGTCGGCTGGCAGCAGACAGCACGACCGTTGAACAGATCACAACCGTTCAGCCCGGCGCATGGAGAGCCCTCACCTGCCAGACTCCGGATCCGTATTCGTGGCGTTACACCCGCAATCGCCTCATCGCTCGGGGAGTCCGTCAGCTGCTGTTGGATCTGCGGCGCGAGTTTCCGCAGACCCGCATACGAGCCGTTATTCCGCCTTCAGAGGTGACCGTTCGTCGCGTCCTTGCAGCGCTGGACCAGCTACGTGACGATCATGGCACTCCTTTTGGGCGTGACTATTATCGTCGACTGTGGTGCTCCAACAATCACATCCCAACATTCGGGGAAGGGATGGCGATGGTTGATCTCACGGGAACCAATATCGAGCCCGTGTTGCTGGGGACCGGTGGCTACAGCCAGGAGCATTCAACGTTAAAAATGTACGTCCGGGAATGTCTGGATGATCTGGTCTCCAATCGCGGTTCATCGTTTCGGGGACCACGCAGCTACTTTTTCGAAGCGCAGTCCTCGCTGCGTGCCCAGGACAAGTCTGCGGCACGAAAGAACCGCGAAGATGTCATCTGTCATTTGCTCAGTCAGCGGGACGAAATCAACGATGTGATCCTGTACGAAGCCGCGGACTGGTCGTACTTCCTGCCACTGTCCGATGCAGATTTGTGCGGTCACGGATTTTTGGACCGTTGCAACGAGTCAACGTTCGGGCGTTAGAGCAGATTACGAAACATCATGGCGGGTTCTGTCTCGCGGGGCGGTAGATAATGGCTCTGGCACTTCCGCCGCGGCTACGAATCAGCGGACGACGCTGTTGTTCAGGCCGGCATTCAACCGACAGGTGCACGGAGGCATCAATCGGCGTTTACACTGAGTACACATTCGATGGCATACGAACTGAAGCGCGTGAAGGCTCCGAAACTCAGCGGATTCGGCCTGCGTGCGGTGACAGCGCTGATGGAAACCTCGCTGACGCGGTCGTTGCTGCTGCCGAGACTGTTGCAGAGTGCCGGGATCACGGAGTTCCGCAGACTGCGGCCTGACGGACCGCCCACGCTGTATCCGCTGGTTGAGCCTGCTGTCGCGGCGGACCAGGATGCGGATGGAATCGCTCTCACGAATGACGTGGCTGCCGCAGCTGCCCAGGTGGATTCTGAACAGTTTCGTCATCCGACAGTGCTCGACTACGCACGTGCCTACCGGGACAACTCAGTATCGCCCACTGACGTGGCGCAGCATGTGATTGATGCCATCGAAGGGTCGAATCAATCGACACCTCCCCTTCGAGCGATCATCCAGTGTCAGCATGAGGATGTTCTCAGGCAGGCCCGAGAAAGCAGCGAACGACTCGCACAGCGGCGGCCGCGCAGCATCCTGGAAGGCGTCCCGATCGCCATCAAGGATGAGCTCGACATGCTGCCATACGACACCACGGTGGGCACTCGATTTGTTGCCGAGCACTCTGTCAGGCGAGATTCCGCAGTCGTCGATCGATTGCGGGCCGCAGGGGCGCTGCTGGTTGGCAAGGCCAATATGTATGAGATTGGTATCGCGCCCATGGGCAATAATCCGATCCATGGATTTACGCGGAATCCTTATGATGTCCGTCACGATTCCGGGGGTTCGTCAAGCGGGTGTGGAGCGGCAGTCGGAGCCGGCATTGTGCCGTTGGCGATCGGCGCTGACGGGGGAGGATCCGTGCGCATTCCCGCAGCGTTGTGTGGAGTTGTGGGGCTCAAACCAACATTCGGACGCATCAGCACATATGGGACTGCTTCCCTGTGCTGGAGTGTGGGGCATCCTGGACCGCTGGGGGCCACCGTTTTGGATGCGGCAATCGGCTACGCCATCTGCGCGGGCAGGGACTCACGCGACAGACTGTCAATGAAGCAACCCGCCGCTCACCTGGACGGCTTTCATCAGACAGATCTCCGAGGAGTGACGCTGGGTGTGTACGAACCGTGGTTTGACGATGCGGATGCGGAAGTGGCCGCGGCATGTGAAACCGCAATGAAGAAACTGGAAAGCGCCGGAGCAGTCCGAAAACAAGTTGAGATCAGGGGCCTTGAGGAATCACGAATCGCGCATACCGTCAGCATTCTCACGGAGATGGCGGCGGCGATGGACAAATACTACGACCGTTATCGCACGGCGTTTTCCCATCCAACACGAATTAACCTCGTGCTCGCGCGCGAGTTCAGCAATCTCGATTACGTTCGAGCTCAACGTGTACGAACCGCCGCACTCGAGGAATGGGACCGCGTGTTCTCCGAAGTAGACGTCGTGATGACACCTGCGACGGCCTGTACCGCACCATTACTGACGCCCGGCAGTGAGAAATACGGTGAATCGGACCTGTACACCGTGACAAGTCTCATGCACTACGCGATCCCGGGCAATTTGTGCGGCATTCCTGCCGTCTCGTTTCCAGCAGGATATGACCGGAACGGACTTCCCGTGGGTCTTCAGGCCATCGGGCGCCACTGGGAAGGACACCTGTTGCTGCGAATCGCAAACGCAGCAGAGCAGGTGACGGAACGTCGAAGACCAGCGGTTTGTTATGATCCGCTTTCCGGTTAGCCGTCGAAGAGTGACAGCGGATTCGCGCGTGTCGCCAGTGGAAACTCAACCGGACCACCCACCCGCTGTGATTCGAACACGCCAGCAATCATTTCCACAATCCCTCGACAGTCTTCTGCAGAACATTTTGTCGCGCGTTCGTTCTCAATACTCTCGATGAGATCATTGATCGCGGCGATGTGACCACCTTCGTACGAACCATCCGTGCGCGGTTCCGGTTTGCCGATCCCCGCAGATGTGATGGTCTCCCACTTCGCGCCGGTCCTGCCAGGTGACCAGCTGCTGTCACGGAGGATATACGCCGGCGCCAGGTAGCCGCTTTGCATTTCGATGATGCCTTTGGATCCGAAGACCTGGATTCCGAATCGAGTCGGTCTGCCTCCTGCACCTCTTTTGGATGCGAAATGACCGAAGACTCCGTTGCCGAATTCGTAACGCGCCTGAACGTGATCGCCGGCCAGCAGACCGATGCCTTCAGGACCGTCCACGACATCGGCTGCGGTGATGGGACTTCCCTTGCTGAGGACGGCAGAAGTGCAGGAAACGGGATGACCGCCGCCGACACTTCGCATCAGTCCGAACACATGAGCCCCGAGCACCCACAAATCTTCCCCACCGCCGCGACGGTCTTCTTTTCCCCGACCCCGGATTTCAAGAACGTCGCCGATTACTCCGTTTTTCATCAGTGACAGGACCATGTCCAGAACCGGCGAGTACTGCGAGACATGTGCGATGCCGAGATTCAGATGCCGCATCTCCAGTGCCCGAACGACGTCGTCGGCTTCGGCAAGTGTTCGACAGAACGGCTTTTCCATGTAGATATGACAGCCGGCCTCAGCGGTGGCCATCAGCATGTCATGGTGCTGATTGATCCAGCGAGGACAAATGGCGACCAGGTCGGGTTTCTCGGCGACCAGCATTTGACGGTAGTCGGCGTAGGAATTGTCGGCATTCGTACGCGTTTGAGCTGCCGCGCGACCGGCTTCATCAGGGTCGGCGACGGCGGCGATTTTCACGTTCGGAAGCTTCGTGAACGCGACGTCGACACCGTGTCCGTAGTTGCCTTCTCCGGTGTGGCCAATGATTCCCACACGATACGTCTTTGTCATCTTTGATTTCTCCGATGGATCGAGAAGTTTGTTCCCGCTGGATGCCGATGCCGGAAGTGCGAAAGATCGGGCTGCGATGAGCGGTCAGGAAGACCGCCTCGACACGTTCATACCTCGGGCAATGCCCACGGCTTCCGATACTCCGGTCGCGCTCGAAGTGCGTTCGCTGCGGGATCGTTTCGGAATGCCTCCGTGGTCGGATCGAAGTCCAGGGTGCGGCCAACGCGTGCTGCAACATTGCCGGCGTGGCACAGCACTGATGCCGGATGACCAACCGTTTCCAAATCGCAGTACGGTTTTTCCCTCGACTTGATGCATTCGACAAAGTTTTGCACGTGCGGGCCTTCGTGGCTGCCGCCTTCGCCCTCTGCCAGAACTTTGCCACCACGGCTGTAGGCTTTCCAGCGACTGTTGCCCATCACAATGTAGCCCTGGTCACCAAAGATGGCTGCTCCCTCCGACTCCCCGAGATAGTGATAAGGAGCCCACACCCGCATTTCGTACGTCAACATTTTTGTCAGCGGACCAGCGCCAAATTCATACGTCACCTGCATGGTGTCCGGAAATTCCTGGGCGTCATCGAAATACCATTTGCCGCCGTGAGCTGAAATCTTTGACGGCATGGCGACGGGTTGTTCGCCCTGAGCTTTGCAGGCGGCATTCAGCAGGGCGATGGCCATATCCAGACGGTGGACTCCATCATTGCCAAGATCTCCGGTGCCGTAATCATAAAACCAACGCCAGCGACCATGGAATCGGTTGATGTTGAATGGGCGTTCCGGGGCGCCTCCCATCCACATATCATAGTTGACACCTGCCGGCGGCTGTGAATCGGCCGGTCGGCCGATATTCCCCTGTTTCGAACTCTCCCACGCCTTGGCCACAAGACAGCGACCGAGCCTGCCTTCTTCCATGAATTCGATCGCCGACTGCATGCGATGAGTGGAACGGTGCTGAGATCCCATCTGCACCACACGTTTGTGCTTCCTCATGGCTGCGACCATGCGCTGGCCTTCCTCAATGTTGTGGCTGTCGGGTTTCTCGACGTAAACATCTTTGCCGGCCTGGCACGCCAGAATCGAAGGGATCGCGTGCCAGTGATCCGGCGTTCCCACGACGATCGCATCGATGGACTTGTCATCGATCAGCCTTCGGAAGTCACTTTCGCCTCGAGGTCTCTTCCGCTGGCCGGCCTCTGATGCCGACAATCCCTTCGGCAGTCGGTTTGAATCCAGGTCTGCAATGCCAACGACTTCAACAGATTGATTTGATGAGAATGTCTTGATGAGAGACATGGCGCGGCCGCCCGCCCCAATGATTCCCACACGCACCCGTTCTGACGGCTGAGCAGTGGCACCGTGCAGCGAGCTGATTGCCGTCCCCGCGGCTGCGACCGTTGAACCCTGAAGAAAAACTCGTCGTGACGACCTGGACATGGACTGCTCCTTCGCTGGGGATGCCATCGATGATTTTCAGTGTTCATTAGGGCAGGATTCCAGCGCGAATTCAATGGGATCCACTCATAATTGTTTGACCAGACCAATTGCGATACCGGCGATCTGACTGGCACAGCGCGTGATCTCCGGAGTCAGGCCACTTGGCATTTTTAAGACAAGTCGCAACAATGGCACTCTGAACTGTTGAACTCTCCAAAAGGAAATGATCATGACGCGAGTCATCACTGTTTTGCTCACTCTCCTGCCTGCTTCGAATGTCATTGCGATCGACGCCGACGAAGGAAAGGTGACCCACAAAGTCTTCTTTGATATTGAAATTGATGGGAAGAAAGCGGGGCGGATTGTGATGGGATTGTTCGGGGACGATGTTCCCCGGACAGCTGAGAACTTTCGAGCACTGTGCACTGGCGAAAAGGGTCAGGGGACGTCAGGCAAACCGCTGCACTATAAAGGAAGCCAGTTTCACCGAGTCATTCCGAATTTCATGTTGCAGGGTGGTGACTTCACGCGCGGCAACGGCACGGGCGGTGAAAGCATCTATGGCGAAAAATTCAAAGACGAGGATTTCAAGTTCAGCCATGGGACAGTTGGCAGCCTGAGCATGGCAAATGCCGGACCCAACACGAATGGATCTCAGTTCTTTATCACAACCGTGAAGACACCCTGGCTGGATGGAAAGCATGTCATCTTCGGCCGAGTGATTGAGGGACTGGATTTGGTAAAACAGATCGAATCACTGGGAACCCGGTCGGGTCGCCCAAGAGGCTCCATCAAGATCGTGGATTCCGGTGAGATCAAATCAGAGGAGAAGAAAAGCGAATAGGCTGAACCAGTCGCCAACCATAGGGTGAAAGCGCAGACGGTGAACACTGCGGCCATGTCTGACGCTGCTGCATTCGCAGAGGCTCGCACACACCACAACCCGGAAATCTCCGTCATGCGTTTGCTGTGCATTTCTGGTCTGATGTTGAGCTGCGTTGGAGCTTCCATCTCAGCCGCAGAACGAGAACCCGAGCTAAAGACTCTTCAGCCAGGTGTGGCGTTGACGCTTGTTGGCGAACATCCAGGGCTGGCGACGCCCACCGGTATTGACGTAGATGCGCAGGGACGGATCTGGGTTGTCGCCACGCACACGCATTTCCGCCCCGAAGACTATATTGGGCCGGAGCATGACGAAGTCCTGATCTTCAGCGATCCCGACGACGACAGCCGTGTTGAGCAGCGGCAGTTGTTTTACAATGCGACCGATGCCACGATGGACCTGGAACTTGGACCACGTGGCTGGGTGTATCTGGCGGAACGTGATCGCATTCTGCGAATCCGCGATGAAGATGGCGACGGGACCGCCGATGTCGAGGAAGATGTTGTCGCTCTGGAAACCGAGGCCGTCTATCCTCACAACGGACTCGAAGGCCTCGCATGGCATCCGAACGGAGATCTGGTGTTTGGTCTCGGAGAGAATTTTGCCCAACCGTGGACATTAACTGGTACCGACGGGAGCACCCTCTCCGGCACCGGTGAGGGCGGCATCTTTCGCTGCTCCGCGACTGGTGGCAAGTTGCAGCGAATCGCGCGCGGGCTTTGGAATCCCTTCGGTATCTGTGTGCGAGCTGATGGGCAGATCTTCGCCACCGACAACGATCCGGGCGAACGACCTCCCTGCCGACTGCTGCATGTGGTGGAAGGCGGAGACTATGGATATCAACGCGCCTATGGATCCGAGGCTCATCATCCGTTTGTTGCCTGGAACGGTGAACTGCGTGGAACTCTCCCGATGATTCACCCGTCGGGCGAAGCGCCGTGTGGAGTCACTCCATTGGGACGTGGGCTGATCGTCCCGTCCTGGAGCGATCATCGAATCGATTGGTTTCGCCTTCACAGCAGAGGTGCCAGTTATCAGGCCGATCGAACCGCGCTGTTGACGGGCGGACGCTACTTTCGCCCCGGCTGCATTGCCCGGGACCCCAATGCCATCGGAACGACCCGCGTCTGGTATCTGACGGATTGGGTCGACGGCCGATATCAGGCCCACGGTTTCGGACGTCTGTGGAAACTGACGATTGATCTGAGCGCGGCAGGGTGGGTCGGCCCACTCGATCAGGCTCCGGAAACTCAGCCCGCCCGCCGGGCCAGAACGTTACGCAGCGCGCCGGCTGATTCAACGGCGGAGGACCTGCTGCGGATGGCCAACGACGCTGACCCGTTCCTCGCCACCGCGGCGCTGGAGTCTCTTGCCACCCGGACACCGCAATGGAAGTATGACGAGTTTGCAGGTTGGCCGGCTGCCGACCGCACAATCGCTGTTGTGGTACTCAGGAGAGCAGATGCGAATCCGGAACCCTGGATCGGGAAGCTGCTGCTGGACAGCGATCCTGATGTTCAGTTTGAAACGCTGAGATGGATTTCTGACGCGAATCTAAAACCGTATGTGCCCGAAGTTCAGCAGTACCTGGCGCGTGCCGATCTGGACTACGTTCGATTTGAAGCGGCGCTGGCATGCTGGAATACGCTGCACGGCAAACCGGAAGCCGGCATTCGCGATCCCGATCTGTTGCTGGCACGCGTGCAGGATGATGCCCTCCACCCGCGTCTTCGAGCCTACGCGCTGCGTTTACTTCCTGCGCCGTCTCTCCGCTTTTCCGCAGATGGACGGTCACCGACGCGGACATTCCCGGACGGGATCACACCGGAACGGCTCGAACCGCTGTTGATGTTGAATCATCAACCGCTGACGCTGGAAGTGATTCGAACGCTGGCATTCGATCTGTCAACCGGAGCGGAAATCATCGCACGTGTCGCGGCCGATCCGCTCCGTTCTGAATTGGTCCGCACGACGGCAACCGCCGCCCTGGCGGCGGTTGCTGCTGAACATCTGGATCTGTTGCTGCGCCTGGCCGACGGGGCAAGCCGCAGCCTGCGAGAAGAGTCCCTGCGGTGTTTACGTGCACTCGAATTGTCGAAAACTACGCTCGGTCGACTGGAACAGCTCGCCTCGCAATACCCGGAATCCTCTGATGCATTCCGTGCAATCCTGCATCCCGAAACACTGAGCTCAGGCCGCCCACCAAACGGTGATTCGCTGGCGTGGCTGAAAGCTCTGGATGCGGTCGTGCTTCCGCCAGATTTGGAAGCGGGCCGCCGCATTTTTCATCAAACACAGTTGGCTCGATGCGCGAATTGCCACAGGTACCGAGGGCGAGGCAACGTTGTGGGTCCGGATCTCAGCAATGTGAGTCGCGGACTGGATCGGGAAAAGTTGCTGCAGTCCATTCTGGAGCCCAGTCGGCAGATGGCGCCGGAATATCAACCGCGCACAATTGTACTCAAAGATGGCCTCACGATTACGGGAATCCGACTGCGGTCGTCCACGTCCGAAGTCCTGCGAGATGTGAACGGTCAGAATCGCAGTTTTAACCGTGATGAGATCGAGTCCATGGTCGAATCGACGACTTCGTTCATGCCGGCCGGCCTCGCCAATCTGCTCACAATTCGGGAGCTCCGGGATCTGCTGGCATTTTTGCAGGATGCAGACAATCCATCGTAGGCGTCAAATCCTCATCTGTTTAGAGCAGTTTTCGAAATGTCGTGGCGGGTTCTGGCTCGCGCGGCCAATGAATGATGGGCTCTGGCACTTCCGCCGCGGCCACAAATCAGCGTAATACGCTGTAGTCCAATGAAAACCTGACCGCTGGCTGGCCCGGGGCAATCGATGCAGGTGCTGCTCGTCAATGATGATTGTCACGCCGGCTGTGGATATCCGAGTTTCAATTCCAGAAAACGTGTTTCACGTGCGACCTGCCGTGTGCCAGCAACGGGGGGAGCCGTGTCGTCGTATGGAAGAGTCCTGCACGTTCTGTCGGGAGACCTGATCGATGGCCGATTTCAAAGTGAAGAAGATCGATTCGAATGTGGATTTCAGCCGGCTTGAATGGTGGGACGTCGTGATTATCGGTGCCGGACCCGCCGGACTCGCCGCCGGGTTGACGACCGCCCATCGAGCACTGACAACACTGGTCATTGAGGCCAAAGGTACTCCGGGGGGACAACCTCAGTTCCTCTACTCTGACAAACGGATCGTGGACGTGCCGGGGTTCCCGGATGGGATTACCGGTCAGGATCTGTCGGACCGGACCTACCGTCAGGCCGTGGACGCACACGTCCAGTTTCGATTCAACGAAGAGTTGATTTCGATCGAGGATACGGACAATTCTGTTGAAGACCACGACCTCAAGCGAGTCGTCACCACTCAATCGTCGTATTTGTGCCGTAAAGTCATTCTTGCCTGCGGCCTGCTGCATTATCCGAGGCGGTTGCCGGCACTCGACTCACTGGACTCCGATCACGTTCATTATCGGTCGCCCCGAATCAGTGACTACGGCGGAGCGCCCGTGATCGTTGTCGGAGGTGGCGATTCGGCGCTCGATGCCGCAGTCATGGCACTCCAGCGAGGAGCAACAGTCCAGGTCATTGTGCGGGAAGAGACTCCAATCGGTAAGTCGGATACCCTAAACTATCTCAGTGACCTCGGCGGAGAATTATGCACGTCAGCCGAGATCATTTCGGCCACCTGTCCTGAATGATGGCCGTGAGATCGTCTGCAAACACGCGATCGTGCAGATCGGTTTCCTGTCGGCCAAAGAGACGTTCGAAGGACTGGGGCTGCGGCTCAAGCCAGACGGTTCCATTGCGATTGATCCTTATTTGCCTCCTCAGAAGAAACAGTGGGTAAAGTTTGGCATGGGTAGGTCTGCAAGGTTGTGGTAGAGGGCTGTTTCGTATGCATTCTGCGTGCGGAAGCCGTAGGATTTTCTGGTGATCAGTTTTAGT
>JBDOMX010000441.1:0-2346 GCA_039831615.1 Planctomycetaceae bacterium | reverse complement strand
GAAAACGAATCCGCAATCTTGGGAAACTCAATCGAATTCAGTTGCTGGCGTCGTCGATTCGCGGGATTCAGCTGCAGGAGCATCTGCAGCTGCTCATGGTCGAACGAGCGTACCTCTCAGGAAGGCGGCTCCCACGGACAAAATCGGAGTTTGACGAGTGCCTGTCTCTGGGGCGGGCGGCGCTGAGCGCGGTGTCGGCAGAGTTCGTCCAGTTTCTGCCCAGGGTATTTGAGGACTATCACAGCACGCGACGATTACTGGAAGAAACGTCGAGCCAGGGCTGGGAACCCCTGCGGAAGGGGATGAAACAACAGCTCAATGCACTGGTCTGCGCGGACTTTTTGGCCACGACGTCCTGGGCCTGGCTGTCGCAATTCCCCAGGTACTTCGGCTGCATTCGCCATCGATTGCAACGGCTGGCATCTGGCGGGCTGGCAACTGAACAGCAGTTATTGGCGGAATTCGCACCCTATGCTGACCGGTGGCAGCGACGACGCGATCAACACGCTGATACAGCTGAGGACAACCCCATGCTGGAACATTACCGCTGGATGCTGGAGGAATTCCGTGTCCAGCTGTTTGCCGCGAAACTTGGAACAGCGATCACCGTATCTGCCAAAAAACTTGACGAACACTGGCAGAAAGTCCCGTAGCCGCCTGTTGAAACGGTTTTCGGCTACGTTGCCGACGCTGCCAGCGTCTGCAGTACTCGTCGTTCCAGACAACGTTTTCATCGCCCTGTCAGCTGAATTCCCATCGCCGAACGACTGCAGGAAATGGAGTTCACCGGATCCCGGCCGGTTTGCTATGCTCAATGCATGGATTCAGCAGACCATTTGAGGACGCGCAGCAACCACACTGGCCGAAGAATGCGCGTGCGTCCGGCACGGCGTTTGACGACAGATTTGTTGTGGTTCAATCGGTCGGTCCCTTTATGTGCACATGACCGTGTCTTTTGCCTGAAGGAACTGGTCCGCGCGCGTGCGGAATCGTCCTTCAGAGTTTCATGGTCCGCCCTGTTTATTCGCGCTTTTTGCCTGGTGGCACAGCGTTATCCGGCATTGCGGCAATCGTGGTATCGGTGGCCGATATCACACCTCTATCAGCATCCCGTGAATGTCGCGACCGTCACGGTGCATCGGGATTGGGAGGGGGATTCCTGGCTGTTCTGGGGGCAGCTTTCTGAACCCGAATCCCGGTCGTTGCCGGACATTCAACAGCAGTTGAATGTTTTTCGAGACACCCCGGTGGCCACCGTGTTTAGAAATCAAACGCGGCTTGCTCAACTGCCAACACTCCTGCGACGCCTGATCTGGTGGTGGATGATCAACGTGGCCACGGTTCGGAGGGCGAAGCACCTGGGAACATGTTTTTTGTCGACGCTGGCAGGGCGAGGAGCCGAAATTCAGCTCCCGCCGTCGATTCATACCGGGTGCCTGACGTTTGGGCCTCTCAATCAGGATGGGGAATGTCGAGTGACCCTGGCGTACGATCACCGCGTCATGGACGGGGTGTACGTTGCCGAAGTGCTCAAGTCGCTCGAATCCGTGCTGACGGAGCAGCTGCTGAAAGAATTGCGGGAACCATGTTCAGCACAACCGGCCGATGAACAGGCCGCCTGAGCAGATTGAGCGATGACCGCGGCCCCTCAAAAAAACAAAGAACTACACGGTTTTCGCAGCATGCTGGAACTGGCGATCTGCTTTGTGATCACTGTCAGCATGCTGCGTGGCTTCTTCCTGGAGGGATATCTCGTCTCAACCGGATCGATGGCACCGATCCTGCTTGGGTTTCACAAACAGATCGAATGTCCGTCCTGTCAGTATTCTTTTGCCTGCGGTGTGCGTTTCGATGAATCTGCTCACGGTGGCAGTGTTGCTGCGGACAGCCTGAGTCACGGAAACGCGTACGCGTCCTGCCCCAACTGCGGCCAAATCAACATCGATATCTCACCCGTGCCGCTCAACCACGGTGATCAGTTGCTCGTTCATAAGAACGTGTTTGACTTTCGCCGCCCTCGTCGCTGGGAACCGGTCGTTTTCTGCAATCCGGTCTCCGCCGCGGAAGCTTACGTTAAGAGGGTCGTTGGTTTGCCGGGCGAGCGACTGCTGATTTCGGACGGCGATGTCTACATCAACGGCCAAATCGCCCGCAAGAGTCTGACGACCCAGCGCAGCATGAGAATCCTGATTTCCGACCTGAGCCACGTGCCGGATGATCCGGACTGGGAACTTCCCTGGCAACTGGACGGACTGACCCATGCAATATGACTCATTCAAAAGCTCTAGTTTTTCAATTTTCAGGAATCGGAATCGCAGTCGATATCTGCAGGGGGTTTAGACCCTG
>JBDOMX010001150.1:0-10162 GCA_039831615.1 Planctomycetaceae bacterium | reverse complement strand
AGTCAGTGATTCCTCGATCGATTCTAAGGAAATCACGTTCCCCGATTCATCACATCATCGCATCAGCTCTGCAGTCGACTGAGCTGACAGGATATCCTGGACCGTCATGAAAGTTCTTTCCGGTATACAGCCCACTGGCCGATTTCACTGGGGCAATTACTTCGGGGCGATCCAGCAGTACATTGATCTTCAGGGCAATGACCAGTCATTCTATTTCATTGCCGATCTGCACGCTCTCACCACGATCCGTGATCCTGACACGCTCGCACAGAATACAGCGGATGCGGCAATGGATCTGCTGGCGCTGGGACTCGATCCCGATCAAGCCACGCTCTTCCGTCAGTCCGATGTGCCGGAAGTGACGGAGTTGACCTGGCTGCTGTTAACGATCACACAGATGCACCTGCTGGAGAAGTGCGTCTCTTACAAAGACAAGAAAGAACGTGGTATTGCGGCAGATGCCGGACTGTTCACTTATCCGGTCCTCATGGCATCCGATATTCTGATCTACGACAGTGATGTCGTTCCTGTAGGCGCCGATCAGATTCAGCACCTTGAAGTGACCCGTGATATCGCTCAACGATTCAACTCGATGTTCGGTGAAACGTTCGTGTTGCCCAATCCTCATGTTCTCGACTCATCGGCCAGGGTGCCGGGAACAGACGGAGAAAAAATGTCGAAGAGTTACAACAACACGATCCCCATCTTCGACACTCCCAAACGGCTGAAAAAACTCATCAATCGAATCCGCACTGACTCCACTCCCATGGAGGATCCCAAAGATCCGGAATCCTGCGCCGTCTTTGACCTGTATCGGCTGTTCGCGACCCCGGAAGAGCTGGCACATCTCGGCGATCGCTACCGGACGGGTGGCATGGGATATGGCGAAGCCAAAAGTCAATTGTATGACTCAGCAATGGAGTATTTCGGCGGCGCCTTTGAACGACGCAGCGATCTGGAACGGCGACCGGATGACGTGGAAGACATCCTTCAGACCGGCGCCGCCGTCGCTCGAAAAAAGGCACGGGACGTTGTGGACCGTGCCAAAAAAGCGTGTGGACTGGGTCGCCGTTCGTAGCTGAAGGCACCGTCACTGAACCCTGACCCCCCATTCAAGGCGGAAGCCGTCCCGGAAATTTGATGTCGACCACACTGATCAGGAATGCAGACGTTGTTCTTCCGGAGGGAATCTCCCGTATTGATGTTGTTCTGGATGGAGCATCGATCACGAGAATTGTCGAGGCAGGCACCATGTCCAGCGCCGACCAGATTGTCGACGCCAGTGGGCTGCATCTGATCCCAGGAGTCATCGATGATCAGGTTCACTTTCGAGATCCAGGACTGACTCACAAGGAAGATCTTTCGACCGGCAGTCATGCGTGTGCCAAAGGCGGCATCACGACTTTTCTGGAGATGCCAAACACGAATCCCCCCACGATCACTCAGGACGCACTCGACGCCAAACTGCAGATGGCTGCCGAGAAATGCGTCGTTAACTATGGATTCTATATCGGTGCAACTCCCGACAACGTCGATGTCCTGCGACAGGCAACACGGACTCCAGGAATCAAAATCTTCATCGGCTCGAGCACCGGCAACCTGCTGGTCGATCAACAGGCGGCACTTGAACTCATCTTTGCGGAAACGGAACTTCCGATCTGCGCTCACTGCGAGGACGAAGCGACGGTCCGGAAGAATTCAGCACGACTCGGCGGCGGATCCCGGGTAGCCGACCACAGCCGGATTCGGGACCACAAGGCGGCACTGATTGCGACGCAGCGCGCCGTCGATCTGGCCGAACGTCATCAGCATCGGTTTCATGTGCTTCATGTCTCAACGGCGCAGGAGGCAGAGTTTCTGCGCACCACCAGCGACCTGATCACGGCCGAAGCATGTCCGCATCACCTGCTGTTCAATATTGATGATTACGCACGACTGGGATCGCTGGTCCAGATGAATCCCTCCATCAAGACCGCCGCCGATTGTGCCGCGCTTTGGGAGGCACTGCGCGACGGCACGATTGACGTTATCGCGACCGATCATGCTCCTCACACACTTGAAGAGAAGGACCAGCCCTATCCACAATCTCCGTCAGGATTGCCGGCTGTCGAGAATTCGCTGGCGTTGATGCTGGATTCCGTGCACCAGGGTCGCTGCACCCTCGAACAGGTTGTTCGCTGGATGTGCGAAGGTCCGGCAGAAGTTTGGCGTATCCGCAACAAAGGACGGATCGCAGCCGGCTACGACGCCGACGTCGTGCTGGTGGACATGCAGCAGAAACATACGATACGAAACGAAGAACAACTGACAAAGAGCGGCTGGAGTCCCTGGGACGGAGTCACTCTGACGGGTCAGCCGGTACGCACCTGGGTCATGGGACAAACCGTTTTCGAACAAGGTCGCGTGAACACAAACGTGCGAGGTCAGGAAGCACGTTACAACCGCTGAACCACCAGCGGACAACGAAGATCACAACAACGGAGATCAGGCCATGGCCAATACGCGAGTACTGCTGCTGGCGGGTGACTACGTCGAAGACTACGAAATCATGGTCCCGTTCCAAACGTTGCTGACGGTTGGAGTCGACGTGGATGCCGTCTGCCCGGAGAAGTCCGCCAATGACTCGGTGCGCACCGCCATTCACGATTTCGAAGGCGATCAAACCTACAGCGAAAAACCGGGACACAATTTCGCACTGAATGCAGACTTCGATTCAGTCGACACTGCAGCGTACGACGGTCTGCTGATCCCCGGTGGTCGCGCGCCGGAATACCTGAGACTCAACGACCGGGTGCTTCAAATCGTTCAGGAGTTCAATCAGGAAAACAAACCGATCGCAGCGATCTGCCATGGCATTCAGATCCTTTCAGCGGCCGGGATTCTCTCAGGCCGCACCTGCACCTGTTATCCGGCCTGCAGCACGGAAGTCCGACTGGCCGGCGGGACGTATCAGGAAACCACGATGACCGAGGCCGTCGTGGACGGCCACCTTGTCACTGCCCCGGCCTGGCCGGCTCATCCGGCCTTCTGTCGGGAATTTCTTAAACTGCTGGGCGTCCTGTAGTACGCGAATCAGATCAAAAACGGCACGGATGACGAATGTCAATGCGTCCGACTGCTGTTCGCGATACCGCACGGATCAGCGGCAAATCCTGTTCAGTCGAGTTTCGACACTTCGTCCTCGGCCGCATCGGCACTGAACATGTACTCGAGGATTCCCGCAAATTTCACTGTGCCGCTGACCGTACGAATCGTGAAGAGCCCAAAGATCAGAAAACCGAGAAACCCCAGCACGACCACAAAGTAGCCACCGTCGCCCGCGGCCGCTCCCAGTCCGGCTCCCATAATCGATCCTGCACAGGCAATTGCACAGGCAATGGAACGGATCGCATTCGCCATCGCGGTAACTCCTGTTGTTGTCGAGTGGCCCCGTGCGGTGAACGGTCGAATCAGACCTCCTTGGAATCAATCCAGCTCATCATGCGACGCAGCTGCCGTCCAACTTCTTCGATCTTGTGCGTACGCTCGCGGCGACGCGTGGCAAAGAAGCTCGGCTGACCGGCTTTGTTTTCCAGCAGCCAGTTGCGAGCAAACACGCCCGATTGAATCTCCGACAGAATCTTTTTCATCTCTGCCCGAGTTTCGTCAGTCACAATACGCGGACCACTGGAGTAGTCACCGTATTCTGCCGTATTGGAAACGCTGTACCGCATGTAGTTGAGTCCGCCCTGATAGAACAGGTCAACAATCAGTTTGAGTTCATGCATGCACTCAAAGTAGGCCATCTCCGGCTGGTAGCCCGCATCCACGAGCGTATCGAACCCGGCCTTAACGAGTTCACTGACACCGCCACACAGAACCACCTGCTCGCCGAACAGATCGGTTTCGGTTTCTTCGGCGAACGTTGTCTCAATGACCCCGCCACGGGTTCCGCCAATTCCCTTTGAATAGGCCAGAGCCAGCTGTCGAGTTGACTCAGACGCACCTTCACTGAGAGCGATCAGACTGGGGACTCCGCCACCTTTCTCATATTCGCTGCGGACCAGATGGCCAGGGCCCTTGGGAGCGACCAGCGCCGCGTCGACACCTTCCGGCGGCACGACCTGACCAAAATGAATGTTAAAACCGTGGCTGCACATCAGAATGTTGCCCGGCTGAAGATTCGGGCGCAGGTCGTTCTTATAAATGTCGCCCTGGACTTCATCCGGCAGCAGAATGTTCACCAGGTCGCCCGCCGCGGCGGCATCTGCAGCCGACATGGGTTCAAATCCATGACTGACTGCGAGGTCGTAATTGGCACTTCCCGGTCGTTGACCGACCACGACGCTGCAACCACTGTCGCGCAGGTTTTGCGCTTGCGCGTGGCCCTGGCTTCCGTAGCCCAGAATGGCAATTGTTTTGTCCTTGAGCAGACTCAGGTCCGCATCGTCATCGTAATAAACCCTGGCAGCCATCGTGAATTTGTCCTGTCGTAAATAATGGTCAAATGGCGCTCAATCAGCACCGGATTGAAAGTTTTGAAACAGAAAAGGGAGTTCGATTGCCGTTGATTTGACTGAAGCCTGCCGTGCGGCGGAGGATGGACACCACAATCAGGATGTTGACAGGCTGTTTTCGTTGGAAACGATCTCTGCTGGCAGGTCCTGTGTGATGGTATCTTCCCGCAGCACCGCCACGCGACCGGTGCGAACCATTTCCAGAATGCCGAATGGTCGCATTCGTTCAATGAAGCCTTCAATCTTGTTTTCGCGACCTGAAACTTCGAGCAGCACGTGTTCAGCACTGACATCCACAATCCGGCCACGGAAGATCTCCGTCAGTTCTCTTACCTGGCTGAGCGTGCCACTCGCTGTACACACCTTAATCAGCATGAGGTCTCGTTCGACGAAGTCTTCACCCAGATAGTCCTGGACTTTGACCACCGTGATCAGCTTTTCAAGCTGTTTGCGAACCTGATCCAGGACCTTTTCGTCGCCGTTGACCACAAAGGTGATTCGCGAGAACTCGGTGTTCTCCGTGGCTCCGACGGCCAGGCTGTCAATATTAAATGCTCGTGAGGCCAGCATGCCGGAAATCTGGGCCAGCACGCCCGGCTGATTCATCACGAGCGCAGAAAGCACGTGTCTCATCGCTTTGGTTTCGCGAAAAAAGGTAAGTCGCGAACTGAGGGAACCAAACGAAAAAGGGGTCGGGAGTCTTTTCCGAGAGCAACTGTCAAGGCGGTGCACTGAACCGAGCATCGGTCAGCTTCCCCGATCAATTCATCCGTCAGGAAAAAACAACTCCTGTCCCTGTTGTCCGTCGCGGGTATCAGTTCAAAAGGAAGTTCGACAGTGTAGGGACGAGGATCTGTCCAGACAACCAGTGGCTGGGAATCCATGCACGAATCCTTCAGCCAAACGACACATCCCTCGGAATTGCTGATCAGAACGGGCCTGGACGGTTGAGTTTCTCAAAGCAGGGACTGCACGGCGACATGATCCTGGAGACGTGAACCAGCGGCGGAAACCTGAAGAGCCGCGCGACACCAGGCAAATTGGACAGGAACGTCGCTCAGCAACCGAATCGCCATGCCTGCTCCCGAACCAGGGCTCGTCAGACGAACAGAACCTCCGGCAACAGGGGCGCTGCCGGAGGTTTTCAGATTGAAGCCGGTTGTGGGACCGGAATCAAAGGGTGACTGATGACACCTGAACCATCTCGACGACAGTTTGGGCCTCAGAACCGTCTTCGAGCAGGACAATCACCATCAGGATTCCATCAGACATGTTCATGACTCGCAGCATGTCCGCTTCTTCCGTAATCAGGATGTCATTGCAGCTGATGATCACCATCCCGGCTTCGAGACCTGCCCGATCTGCCGGTGAGTTCAAAACGACCCTGTCAATTCCCAGTCCGGCTTGCGGGAGCACGGTCCCTTTCAGTCCCAGATACCAGGTGGATTCATTCAGAAAGTCGTCGCTTGACCACGTCTGAGTTGCCCCGACAGTCAGGCCGTCGTGATTTCGGGCCTGGCATTCGCCGACACCGATGGTCATGGCGGTCGCTGCCATCAGGCTGAGCGCTGTGATGAGACGTTTCATTATTGATTTCTCCAGGGGAGGGTGAAGGCTGTTCTGATGCCTTCACATGCGGAGAAATCTCAGTTTGTTACATGCTTTTCTGTTTCAATCTCGTCAGGGCCGATTTTTTCCGCCGTAAATCCTTTGTTAGAAAACACTTCCATGATGTCACCCTGAACCGGGTTCCCTTCGATCCTTGCCTCCGCCGTGGAAAACTGAACCGTCACATTGTCGATTCCGGCGACCTTTTTGAAGTCACGTTCCAAACCGGCGGCACAGTTTTCGCAGGTCATTCCAGTGATTCGATACCTGATGTCGCCCTTTGCCGGCACGTGCCAAAAATGTCGCCGCAGGTCTTCAAAAGCGAACCAGCCGATCATCCCAAGCACGGCCACTGAACAGATGTGAGAAAACCAGTTGGCGTGATTGTGCTGAATCAAATTGCCCACCATTTGCGCGGGCAGGAATGAATCGAACAACAACCCGGCGGCAACACTTCCACTAATCATCGTCAACAAATACACACACGTTGTCTTTGGACCGAATGTACGAAACACAGCGCCCAGCGTTGCCAGGTTCGTGGCTGGACCCGCCATCAAAAAGACCATCGCAGCTCCGGCTGGCAGCCCGCTGCTGACCAGCGCCGCAGCGATCGGCACCGATGCCGTGGCACAGACGTAGAGTGGCAACGAGACCAACAGTGTCAGCAGCAACGCGGCCAGACCGGACGCACCGACCAGGCCAGTCAGTTGAGCCGGGGGCACCCACCACGAAATCGCAGCTGATACCACAATTCCAAACACCAGCCACCGCCAAATGGAACGCAGCAGCTCCACACTGTGCAGGAGTGCCCCGAAACTGCGATCTGCAAGCGATCGATCACCCTCGGTTTCGTCAGACATCATCTGTGGCGCAGCTTCGCTGTCATCGCCGAAAACCTGTGTCAGGCCCCCACCGATCACACCCATGATCAGTGCAGCGCACACCTTAAATATCGCAAAGGGCCAGCCGAGCATTGATCCGCTCACGAGGACGGAATCAACGCCGGTTTGTGGCGTACTGATCAGAAACCCGACGGCCGCACCTGAACTTGCGCCGTCGCGACGCAACCCGATTCCCACGGGAATCACACTGCATGAACACAAAGGCAATGGAATTCCGACAAGCACCGACGCCAGTATTCCGCTGCGCCCTGTGAGAAACCGTTGCAGGCTTCCCGCCGGGATCAGCAATTGCATCAATCCGGCCACCACGGCTCCCAGCAGCAGCCATGGGCTCAATTCATTCAGGATGTTCCAAATGGCCGGCAGCATAGGACAGTGCAGAAATCAATCGGATGAGACCATCGACGCTCTGATCATCATACGCGCGGCGGCCCTCTCAGATACAGGTGAATTGCGGTTCGCGAGCATTCGACGCGGGCCCGAAATCCGCAGAATTGCCAGGTTCGCCTCATTCCGGCGGCATGAACGTTCATGTTTCCATGGATGTGATCCGGGTCGCGAAGGCCTGGTGGCGCTGCCGCCAGGACACGTCATTCCGCCCGTCACACCAGACCACGTGTGCGAACCACATGCTCAGAGCACGTCGCGTGTGTTCTGCCTCAACCGATGCGACCACCCGCGCAGGATGCCGTTTTCAGGCGGTCTCTCAAGTCAGGGCAACTGACCCGAGTCAATAATCGGATTTCCGATCTCATTGGTGATGCGGTTGATCTATGATACCTGCCCCTCGATTTCAAATGAACCAGCGTTGATCTCTGGACGCCACTGATGGAGCAAAACCGCGGCAGAGAATGCGCGATTTGCAAATGGGAAGATTCCTGTGCGATCTACCTTCCAGATGACTGTCATCCTGACTTCTTTGGTGTTGGTCCCGACGGCGCCACGTGGACTCAGCGACGATGGGACGATTTCCATCGAGACACCGATGGCGCCGCCCGCATGGGCAGTACTCCAGCGGGAGTTGGTCCGCGCCAACACTGCAGCATGCAAAGAATTCTTCAAGCGCTATTTTGACGAACGCGGATATCTGATGTGCGTCGAACGCTGGGGCGGCGATGATGGACCGGACGACGCCATCGAAAACGTGGCCGACTGGCCAATCCTGCACGCTCTGGGGGCGCCCGATTCAATTCTGCATATGTACCGGAAAGCCTGGGAAGGACATCTGCGGCAATACAGCGAAGCCAAAACCGTCGAAGTGCCGTTCGCCCGCGACGGGATGTTCTACAAGGAATTTCACTGCATGATGGACTGGATGCACATCGGCGAGGAACTTCGTGTTTTCAATCTGCAGGGACTGTCCGACCCGGATAATGTCAGGTTTAGACATCGCGTTCGACGATACGCGGGGTTTTATATGAACGAGGATCCTGGTGCTCCGAATTACGACCCGGAACACCGCATCATTCGCAGCATGTTCAACGGCAGCCGGGGACCACTCCTCCGCAAGGCCACCGGGCTGGACTGGGCTGGAGATCCGATTGAAGTGGAAAATCGATTCCATCTCGGCCACGGCGAACGCAGCTATGCCGAAATGGTCGCTCACTTCAAAGATTACAATGACACGGTCGGCGACCATCCACAAAACATGGGCGCCACGACGCTCGCCGCAAACGCCTACATGCTCACGGGCGAAGACAAATACAAAACCTGGTTGCTGGAGTACGTCAACGCATGGCGCCAGCGCATGCAGACAAACGGCGGCATTATTCCCACCAACATCGGACTGGATGGAACGATCGGCGGTGAAACAGACGGCAAATGGTACGGTGGCGTCTACGGATGGGGCTTTTCAGTGGTCGTCCCGCAGACAGGGAAGCTGGCGCACCGGCCGCGTATTGGGCGAGGATTGATCGGATTCGCAAATGCCTTCCTGCTCACGGGTGACCGCGGCTATATCGAACCGTGGACCGGAATGATCGACAAGGTCAACGCTCAGGCAAAGATGATCGATGGAACAAAGATGTATCCACGGATGTACGGCGATGATGGCTGGTACGATTTTCAGGAAACGCCGTGGAACGTGGGAGCTCTGGACTGCTGGTTTCTGACCTGCAACGAGCGTGACCGCCGTCGCGTGGCCGATCATGCATGGGTTCGATTTTTGGCAGGTGACAATCCCGGCTATCCGGAACAGGCGTTGCGCGCAGATTTTGAAGCAATCCGCACCCGAGTCGCCGGCATGAGAGCCGATACGACGACCCCCGACACACGGCTCGCTGATGATCCGATGAAATACAACCCGGCCACCGTCGGGACGCTGCGCCAACTGATGCAGGCCGGGCTCGATCCCGGACGTGGTGCAGGTCCGCTGCACTGTCGGTTCAGATACTTCGATGGGGGCAACCGTCGTGCCGGGATCCCGGAAGATGTAGCAGCGCTGGTTGACATGTTCACGGACGACCGCGCAGCCGTCACTCTGGTCAACATCAACCAAAGTGAGTCGCGAGAAGTCATCGTACAGTGCGGCGCTTACGGAGAACACCAGTGCGTGGGCATCGAAATCGGTGACCAGCGCATTCCAATGGACAGTCGGTCGTTCGTTGTTCGACTGGCGCCGGGCACCGGCAGTCGGCTGGTGATTGAGACACGTCGTTATGCAAATCAGCCGACGCTGGCATTTCCATGGAATCGAGATGTCAGTCGGCAGGTCGCAAATTGACTGCCGGACTGATATCCACCCGGACATCCCGTGTGACGGATGGGCCGAACAGCCCGGTCGTGGATGTCGACCAGGCGGTGAACATGACTGACCGTCACGTGTGAACTCTGAACGCTGCTCACATGAGCAATATTGCCGCAACATGATCGATTCGCACAATCAACTGCAGTCATCCGGCACAGTCGCCGGGTCGCGAGCGGGCGAATGTGATGAATTCCATGCGGTTGCCTGCGGGTTCGTGGTGTCGACTGTTTGTGGAATCCTGTTCGCCTGGTCAGTCTTTCACGCAAACTTCATTCATGATCCCGTTGATGTCGTCGGCACGCCAATCATCGTAAGCGTTCACGGCCCGAGGAGGAGCGATTCGGTTTTACGATGTTGAATTGCCTGGCGAACGAACTGTAGTACGGACCGTTTTTGCTGCCGGCACGTTT
>JBDOMX010000272.1:0-10172 GCA_039831615.1 Planctomycetaceae bacterium | reverse complement strand
ATCGTGGAAATCGTTATCGTCCACATCCTCGTCTACGCCGTCCTCATCGCCAGCGAAGACCTCATCGTCGTCATCTGTTACGACAATCGGGTGCGGACCGTCCTGAACCTGAGGGTCCTGGAAATAGAGCAGATCACCAGACAGGCAACTCAAAGATTCCAGTGTCATTGCCAACAACATGACGGACCTCGGCCAATACCTGACGATTTAAGTAAGAGAGGCGAACGGGAGAATCAGCCAAACGACGAAAGGGAGTGTGATAGCCACAGTGTGAAGCTCTTGTCAAGGCGTGCCTGCTGTAGCAACCAGGAAAAAAAACGTGATCCGCCTTTTGCCGCGATAACGGAATTGGCAGGATAACCGCCATTCGGCCCCCCAGTTCCTCCATTGACCTGCCCTCGTGTGAGACTAGCCCCCAATGTCGCCTCTACGACGGTGTGAATGGTCATGTGGAGCCTCCGACCTCACCAAACAGCAATCTCCCGCGCGGCGGTGACCAGAATGAATCGGAAAATCAACGAAATCATCCTGTGTGACACTGCGTGGTGGATCGTCAGCCGTTGCCAAACATGGGGGCCGTTCGACTATCAGTGGAGCACTGATCTGCGTGGCGTCGAATTCACATATCAGGGCACTAAGTATGGGGAAGTCTGCGGTAGGGATGAGTTTTTTGCTGATCTTGCGCCGTTCAGGATCCCCATTTCTATCTGCCGCGTTGCAGCGATTGTGGCTGGGTCGACAGCCGTCTCAATCTCGATGGCAGAGGGATCCGGGGCACGCCGATCCCGACTCGCGGAGTCCCTGGACAAATACGGGTTTGGGAGGTTCGCAGTCCGCGCAAGCGATCAGTTCCCCGAGATTCAGCCTCGCTCATAGGTCATTTAGACCGCTCGCCGAAGCTGAGCCGCTCGCTCCAGAATGGCGGCGACTGCGTGTCGATCCCCATTGACCAGGGCCGTCGAGATTTCGGCCAACCCAGCCTCAGCCTTGCGAATTGCATGCAGGAGTTGAGTCCGGTTACTGCACAGAATCTGCTGCCAAAGCTCAGGGTCACCGGAAGCCACTCGGGTCGAATCGCAAAATCCTGTACCCGCGAAACTGAGATCGGGGGGCTCGACACAGCAGGTCGTGACGGCGGCCATGACGTGCGGAAGATGGCTCGTCAGCGCGAGGATACGATCATGTTCCTGACAATCCATGAAGGAGACCCTGGCTCCCAGACTGCGCCAGAAGTCCTGACACCGTTGTTCGAAGGCAGTTCCCGCCGGAGATGCGGTCACGACACATGGCCGGCCGGCAAACAATTCGGAATCTGCATATTCGAATCCGCTCTGTTCACTGCCCGCGATCGGATGAGCACCGACGAACCGGGCGGATGCGGCACCCGAACTGGTGATCGCTTCCTGCACTGACTGTTTTACACTTCCGGCATCGGTGATCATGACTCCGTCAGGAGTTGCCGCTGCCGCTTCGATCACCGCGCAGGAAATCAGATCTACCGGAAGGCAGACGACGACGATGGCGTTGTCGTCTACCGATGTTTCCCGGAGGGTGTGGGTCCAGTCGTCAATCAATCCGGCGGCCTGCGCAGCCTGTAGTCGTTCGGAGCGTCTCCCAATTCCGGTGACTCGACACTCCGGCCGCCTTCGTTTCACGGCGGCAGCGACGGACCCACCGATCAGTCCGACGCCATGGACGACGAGATGCATATATGGACCTGATTCTGACATGAGCCGAATAATAGGATCGGAAAGTGCTCCTCGCAAACTCGTTGCTGGTTCGGTGTCGCACCCAGCACCCGCTAAGCGCCGAATTCCCGACCTGTCCCTCTTGAATACACGTACTCGAAGCGGAATACTATATGTAAAGACGTGTGCGGAGTCACGGAATCAGCCTGCGGTGTCCGGTCATGACGAGCGACGAAACCATCATCGGCTCCGAGAACGATGACACAAATCCGAGCGTGGAGGATCCCACGCAAATCTCAACAGGGGCTCCGGCTGATGCTGACCAGCGCTGCGCTGATCAGCCGACCATTATCAGTCCACTTGATCTCGAATATCGGGATCCTGCTGTTCCTCTCGCCCCCGCGCCATCTCTTGAAGATACCAGGATCGGACCCTATCGAGTGATCGGGGAGCTCGGGCAAGGCGGCATGGGCACAGTGTATCTGGCTGAACAGGAGGAACCGGTTCAGCGCCGCGTTGCCCTGAAGATTATTAAGGCGGGAATGGATTCGGCCCAGGTCATCGCACGATTCGAAGCTGAGCGACAGGCACTGGCTCTGATGAGCCATCCCAACATTGCGACAGTGCTGGACGCCGGAACGACTGAATCGAACCTTCCCTATTTCGTGATGGAGCTGGTGGACGGCGTCCCCGTCACTGAGTTCTGTGAGGTGCAGTCATTGGGAATGGCGGCCCGTCTGCAGTTGTTTCTGCGAATCTGCGGCGCCATTCAGCATGCTCATCAGAAGGGAATCATCCATCGTGACCTGAAGCCGTCGAACGTTCTGGTGTCGATGCAGGAGGGTCAACCTGCGCCGCACGTCATTGACTTTGGACTGGTCAAAGCGACCGGTCAGCGGCCGACCGACGAGAAGCAGTTAACGGCGCAATGGCAAATCGTAGGGACTCCGGAATACATGAGTCCCGAGCAGGCTCAGTTCGACGCTCTCGATATCGACACCCGTACCGACGTCTATTCACTGGGTGTCATCCTGTACGAACTGCTGACCGGGACGACACCTCTCAAACGAGAAACAGTCCGTGAAGAAACGATCATGCACACGTTGGAGCGGATTCGGGAAGAGGAACCGGAACGCCCCAGCTCGCGAATCATTGAAACACAACACCTCAATTCGCAGCTGAATGCTCATGGCATCACTCCGACCACATTCTCGCTGCCGATGAAGGGCGACCTGGACTGGATCATCCTGAGGGCACTTGAAAAGGACCGGAATCGTCGCTACGAGTCCGCCAGTGCGTTCGCAGCAGATATTCAGCGTCATCTCGATGATGAACCTGTGGAGGCGCGGCCACCATCAACGCGATACCGCCTGCAAAAACTCTTCCGAAGACATCGTGCAGCCTTTGCGTTCGCTGCCACTGTTGTCAGTCTGCTGGTCATTGGAACGATCGTCAGCAGTACCCTTGCGTTCTGGGCAAGACGTGAAGCCACTGTCGCCGAACAGGCCCGAAAAGAAGCAGTCACCGAACGTCAAAAAACCACCGCGGCATTGACTGTCGCAGAAGCCCGGCGGATCGAAGCAGAAGAAGCCAGGTTGGCTGCTGAAGTTTTGGAACGTCGATCCAAACGTATACTGGAGGTCGTTACTGACTCGTTTCGGGGCGCAAGCCCGTCCGAGGGAGCCGCCTTTGACATGCCAGCGTCTACGGCTTTGTTACTGTCGTACAATCAACTCGATAACCGCCTGGGCGACGATCCGATTGCCAAAGCCGCACTGCTGCACACACTCAGCGGTTCATTTACAGAACTCGGTCAATACGAGGTGGCTACGCGTGCTGGAAAGGAGGCGATACAGATTCGCCGGGAGCATCTCGGACAAAAACACCAGGACACTCGCGCCTCAATGCGCGCATTGGCCCGCGTCATCATGAGGTCCGGTGAGTACGCGACCGGGCTGGAACATGCCCGGCGGGCCGCCGACCTCACCGAACAGGAGATGGGTCCGGTCCATCCGGAAACGCTGCGGGCAATGAACGATCTTGCTCGCGCCCTCCGTATCAACGGCAAACCAGCTAAAGCAATCGCACTCCTCGAATCAACTCTCACCACACAGACCGAACAACTGGGAGAACAGCATGAGGATACTATCGCCACGATTGCCGACCTGGCCCGCGCTTATTCGTCTGTTGGCAAGTTGGAAAAGGCAATCCCGCTGGCTCAGAAGGCGCTTGATCAACGACGCCAGGTTCTTGGTGACCAGCATCCGCAAACGCTCTTCTCCACAGAGGATCTTGCGGCAGCGTATGTCCAGCAGGGAGCATTTGAACAGGCGATCCCGTTGTTTCAGAGCACACTTGTCGGTCGCTCCAAACTGTTGGGCGATCGACATCCCCACACGCTCAGCGTGAAATACAATCTCGCCTGGGCGTACGCACTGCATGGCAAGCTCGACGAAGCCATTCAGTTGAATGAAGAAACGTTGCCTCAACGGATTGAGACACTTGGTAAAGATCACCCACACACGCAACAGTCCATGCACAATCTGGCCTGGACCTACTCGCGAAAGGGGCAGCTGGACAAGGCAATCGAGCTGTATGAGGACGTTGCACCGCGCAGACGAGCGACGCTGGGTGAACAACATCCGGACACGCTGCATTCGCTCAACAATCTTGCGTGGGCGTACACTCGCACGGGCGATCTGGACAAGGCGATTCCTCTATATCAGGAAGTCGTTCCGCTGCGCAAATCCGTGCTGGGGCCCAACGACACAGATACGCTCCATTCACAGAATACACTTGCCTGGGCTCTGGGCGAAACGGGACAGCTGGACGAAGCAATTCATATTTATGAAGACGTGGTGCCTCGTCGGATCGCCGTCCTCGGCAGGGATCATCCCGATACCCAGCAGTCAATCAACAATCTTGCGGCGACTCAGGCGCGAAAGGCAAAGCGAGACGAACTCGAATCGTTGCAACGGGAAGTCCGGCATCTCCGGGCGACGCTGGGCGACAACCACCCGGATACACTGAAATCCAGTACTCAACTGGCGGCACTGCATGCGCGCCGAGGAGAATTAGATCTCGCCATTCCGATTCAGGAACATCTTGTGGCGCTGCATAAAGAATCTGATGGCATCAACAGTCCACACACTCTGAATGCCATACGGGCACTTGCCGGATTCTTGCTCGACAGTGGCGACACTGAAACGGCGATCTCTTTTCACGAAGAGGTGCTCAGACAGAGAATGCAGATTCGCGGACCCGAGCATGCCGATACACTGGAGTCACTCAAGGATCTGTCATGGGCGTACGCACGGTCCAAACAGATGAAGAAAGCCATCGCATTGCAGAATCGCAGAAAGGCGATTCAAAAAAGGCTGAGTGCGGTGCAGTTGATTGAGGAGGGGAATTTTGCGGATGCCCTCATCGTTGCACGTCAGGGCGAGGAGTTGTATCTGACGCTTTCCAAGAAATCTGACGGTGCGGTCGAGTTTCTGCTCAAGGCGGGGGATCTGGCCGGTATGCAGGCAAGTTGCTACCAGTCGCTCGATGAGTTTCAGGATGAACTGAAATCACGCGAACGATCCATCAATCACTGTCAGCAGGTGATAGAATTCGATCCCGACAACATGGTCGCTTCAGACCGTAGTGCATCGCAGGTCCTGACCATGCTCGAGAGACTCTCAGAGATTGAAGCCAGCGACGAAAATACGGCTATCGGGAATCGAATGAGAGCCCTGCAGCAGTTCAACGCCAAAGCAGCGAACGCCACGCCCATCCCCGGCGAATAGAGCGACAGCGTATTACCTTGATTCGTGGCCGCGGGGATAGTGCCAGAGATCATGATCCCTGTCCGCAGCGAGCCAGAACCCGCCACGACTTTTCGAAAATTGGGCTACCTGTCTCGAAGCAATGAGGGCAACGGATCGCTTTCGGTCAATCGCATCGGGCGACCGACAGGCGTCATGATTTCCTCGTCCCATGGGATTCCCATCGTCTGAAGGATGGTGGCATAGAGCTGTGGGACCGAGACGGGATCATTCGGCTTCGGTTTGGGTTCCCCTGCACGGCGTGGACGAGGAATCAAACCTGGTGTGGCTCCCGCGACATGCCCTGCTCGAAAGCCACCACCAGCAACGACGCAGGAGAACCAATGAGGCCAGTGATCTCGACCGGCCGCCGGGTTGAGTTGAGGAGTACGTCCGAATTCCCCGATACACAGCACAACCGTTGACTCCAGCAGGTCTCGATCAGAAAGATCCTGAAGCAGCGTGGCGAATGCCGGATCCAGAATCTCCAGTTGTGTACGATGACCCTCCAGATTTGACACATGAGTGTCGAATCCACCCAGTGACACCTCAACAGCCCGGACGCCGGTTTCCACCAGTCGTCGAGCGACCAGACACCCACGTCCGAAACGACTGTCTCCGTAGCGCGATTGAACCAGAGTTGGTTCATCGTCGAGTTCAAAAGCACGCAGCTGCTCCGATGACATCATCCTGAGTGCGTCCTGCATCGTTTTCTGATGCAATGAATCTCGTTCTGCAGTTGGGCGACCGCGATCGAACGTCCGATTAAGAACGTCCAGTCCACTCAGGCGTTTTCTTTGTCGGTTTTCGTTGACAGCGGATTTTAGATTCGCCTGCGAACGTCCTGGGTCAAAAACACGAAACGCGTCCCACTGATTTCCCAGATAGCCGCCGCCAGGCCAGAACTGATTCGTTCCCAGACAAATATGCTGTGGGATTTCTACCGTCGGATCCGGCAGCTGCGAAGCCGCGATGGCCCCGAGAGCGGGGTAAGTGAGCGTTGGGTCAAGCCGGTACCCTGTCTTGACAAAGAACGTGCCACGTTCGTGATCACCCTCTTCCGACGTTAGCGAACGAATCACTGTCGTTCTGTGCATTTGTTCCGCCATCTGCGGCAGAAACTCGGAGATCTGAAGTCCGTCGACCGTAGTCGCAATGGCTCTGACATCGTCGCTTGATGGCGTATTTGGATGAGGATCCCAGGACTCCAGCTGACTCATGCCACCATCCATCCACAACGTAATGACGGACTTCATCCGCTTAGCTTTGCGATGGTCGGCTGCTCTGGACGGCACCCCGGTCAACGAAAGCGAGAGCCCCAAAGCGCTCATCGTGCTCAACACATGACGACGCGTCATGTTGTCCGACTGCATATCCATAGTGAGTCTCTCGATTCATTGGATGAACGAATGTTCTGATGCTACGAGCAGGGGCCAGTTACAAGTCTGTGCGGGGTTCTCATGTCGTCGACAGGGCAGACATCCAGTGATCAGAACACCGGCTGCCGGTTCGGATTCAATGATTCCATGAGAATTCACGAGTGTTGACCAGATCCCAAAACAGATCCTCGATCGCATCCTCTCGGGTGTCTTTGCGGTCCCGATCATATTCGGTTGCGGCGCCGCTGAGACGCACAAGAAATTCATTTCGTTCCCTGGTCGTTGGGAGCCGCGTTAAGACGGTCAGAAAACTGTTCTCAATGACTGACTCATCGGTCCTGGAATACGACAGGATCAATCCCACGCTGCTGAGCAATTCTGCTCGGGTCAGATCACGTGTGAACTGCCCGTTCATACGTAAAAGAGCCTGCGGGATTGTGCTGGTTTGTCTGAGCAGCTCGTCGTCGGGAAGTTCCCCGTACTGCAGCAGGAAGTCGTTTTCACTGTTGAACCGCGCAAATCGCGTAAACACGTGGGAATTTTGGTCGATCGTGAGAATGTTGCCCGCCTGAACCATCGACCCAATCACTTGCTCGGGACGCAATCGCACCATCGGGAAAATTGCCCAGTGCTCTTCCATCTTTGCACACGCCGCTTCTGTGAGCTGTGGCTGATCGGATCTCTGTTGAAATGATTCTGACAGGGCAATCACACGAATCAGAGACTTCAGGCTGTCGTTGTGTTTCGCGAATTCTTCAGCCAGGACATCGAGAACATCTCTCACGTCCCCTGGGTCCGGCAAGTCGTCGACGGGTTCACTCCACGCTCGTCCAAACATCAGTCCCCAAACTCGATTCGCGGCGGCTCGCCGGAAACGCCGGTTCTTCGGATGAGTGATCCAGGACGCCAGTTGTTCTCGTCGAGTACCCTCGCGTGACTGCCATTCAGAATGAAATGGTACTGCCGGCGCTACGACACGTCTTTCCTCAGTTCCGGATTCGATGATTTGGTAATCTGTCGGCTGGCCGTTTTCTGTTTGTCGGTCGATCACACCACCTGGAGTGACGCGCGCCTGACCGTAAAAAGCTGCCAGGCCTTCAAAATCTGACTGCTTCCAGTCGGCGAAAAAATGGTCGTGGCACTGAGCACAATCAATTCGCTGCCCCAGAAATGAGCGAACGGTCCTGCTGGCCAGCTTGTTTTCATCAATTCCTTCATCGTCTACAACAGCGGACGTAATGAAGTTGGAATGTCCGTTCTCAGTCCACAAGCCATCGCCGCCGATCAGTTGCTCCGAAATCCACGACCAGGGTCGGTCCGTGTGAATCTGGCACTTCAACCAGTCTCGCATCCGATCACGACGAAAAACGACAAAAGCCCCCTCCTCATTTCCCACGAGCATCCGTGCAAGTCGTTCGCTGAAATAGTCGGCAAAGCGCTGATCCTCCAGCATTTTCAAGAGCCAGCGTTCGAGGCGGTCGTTCGAAGTGTCACTGGCGAAGCTCCGGATTTCTTCGAGCGAAGGAATTGTGCCGTGCAGAGCCAAAGACAAACGGCGGAACAATGTCAGATCGTCGGCCGGACCAGTTGGATCGATTCCTTTTGCGGACCAGTTCTTCCGGAGCCAATCGTTGACGCGCCGCACGGACTCGTCGATTTGGTCCGCATCATCCAAATACGATGGTGCTCGCGGCGGCGGATCGATGTGACCAGCGGTCCGGACAAGGAAAAACAAAATACCCAGAACGCTGCCACAGAATAAGATTGCCAGCGGTTTCATGGCAGGCCCTCGCCGTGCGGTCTCGTGGACCACGTCGTCATTCCGGGGAGTGATTGGACAATTGCTGTGTTGCGTATCAGGAGGTTCGACGGCAGAACGGGTTTCCTGGAAATTGAACACCAATTCTGATGGTTCGCCGTCGAACAACTTCAGCAGAACCTTGCAATCTCCGGTTCGAGGACGGCTGAAATGCCACAATTCACAGAAACTCGTACCGAGCTGAGTCCGTCCGGGATCGGTGTCCCGGAGACACGACTGTTGTCCAGGCAGACCGGAACTGAGCTCGGCCATCAATGGGAATCGTTTAGTTCGGCTGTTGGTCCGGGTGCATTTCCTGGTCTGCAGTCTCCACTGCGATCCGTGTTGTGGGTGGTGCATGTCGTCACGGGAATCGTCTGTTTGATCGGACTGCTGGCAGTGCTCGCGGCAATTCCCGGTCTGAGTCTGCTCGCACTCGGTCTGATGTTGGCGGCCGAAGCTGAAGTCGCTCGTACCGGTAAACTACGGTATGCATTTCCATTGCTCCCGGTCTCCACAAGGACCGGCATGATTCTGCTTGTGGTCGGTGTTTTTCTGTTGCCAATATGGCTGGCGTCGTCGCTGGCGGCCGCGCACGGAGTGATTGCTCAGTCCTCCCCAACCGCTCTGAATCCACAGCGGGTGGCATTGGTTGTTTTGCAGGTTTTGATCTTCATCCATTTGGCCGCGGCCATCGCTTGTGGTGGAACGCTTTGGAGATTCGTTCGCCCATTTCGCAACATATGGCAACTTGCTGCAGATCTTCAGGATGGTTCGTGGCGAAACGCGATCAACCGATGGTCAGAATGGCTGATGGCAGTGTTTCGGCCCGTGGATCACCTCATTTTGGCAGTCAAGGCGACCGTCGGAGCTGTCATCTGGCTGATCGTCCCGACCGCGATGCTGGGATTATCGACGTACCCCCACGACGATCCTTTTATTCCCGCAGTGGTCTCGTTGATCGGTGGGGTTCTGATGATTCCGGTCGCATCGTGGTTGCCACTGTTGCAGGCGCACCAGGCAGTGACCGGTCAGTTCCGCGACATCTTCGATGTGCGCGTAGTATGCGATATCATTAGTCGGGTGCCAGTTCACTGGGCGATCGCCACTGTCCTCCTGTATGCGGCGGCGATTCCGCTGTACCTGACGAAGGTAAGATTGCTGGCCGACGACGCAAACTGGCTGCTGACACCGTTATTTGTTGTGTTGATCTATCCGGCACGCCTCATGTTTGGCTGGGTTTACGCGCGCGGTCGAAACCGCCAGATCAAAGCCCGTCGCTTGGTACGTTGGCCGGTTACTGCCATTATCATTCCGGTCATTGCCGCCTACGCGGTCATTTTGTTCGTCACTCCGCTGGTCAGCGAAGCCGGTCACGCAGCCATTTTCGAGAACCATGCCTTCCTGCTGCCCATTCCTGGCCGACTTTTTGGTTCATAGTCAAGGCTCGTGGTTGATTGTGAGTATGCCTGTTTCGTAGGTTGGTGTTGCCTTCCGG
>JBDOMX010000594.1:0-2354 GCA_039831615.1 Planctomycetaceae bacterium | reverse complement strand
ACGTCTGCCGCTGCGGGCGGAACGGGTTAATGTAACCGCTGGATATCGCGGTGGATAAACCGTGCCGTGTACCCTGCGTTTGCAGCCTGGATCGTCGTTCGAGCCGCCCCGCCAGTCGCTAGTGAATATCCCGGTCGGGTTCAGCGTGGGTCGGGTGCTTCCCGCCTGATCAGATGAACCTCGCACGCTCAAATTGCCCATTCATCCTCAAGGCACACCCCTGCTGCAAGTGGCGTTCGGCAACAGTGGGTGTCCCCTTTTGTACTTCCCCTTTTGTACTTCTGTATCCGCGGGGACTTCGAGTCGCCTTGTGGTCGGCGATCGCAGGGCCCGTTCACAGTCCGGCGCAGCTTCGACGTGCAGCTTGCCGAGTGAGACAACTTGCAAATCGCGGAGTGGGCCACGATACTTCAACGGGTGGCGCTTGCGGTGGTTTGTGGAATACCGTCCGCGTCGCGCGGGCAGCGGCAGCCGACGCGCCCGGTCTCGCGGCGCTGCCGCCCCTATCGACGATACCCACATGCGCCCGTAGCTCAGCTGGATAGAGCAACGGACTTCTAATCCGTAGGTCGGAGGTTCGAATCCTCCCGGGCGTGCTTTGTAAAGCGTTAGCTGATCGCGGTTTCGGACCAGTCTCTGACGGGCTGGTCCGTTGTTTTTTCGGGATTCTGTGCCAGTTTTGTGCCAGTTTGACCCGTGACGTTGATTTCCATTTCAGCCCGGCCGGCAATTCCGGTGCATGCGCTTGTTATGGGCCTTTTCGAATGGCCCGATGCTTCGCGATGTATGCGATGTCTTCAATGGTCTTGAATACACGCATGATCGAATCTGTGTGTGTTTTGTGTTTGACTTTTTCCAGCCAGAAGTCGGCGCCTTCCGTCACCATGCCTTCGTTGGCTGCCTTCATGCTGGAGTGAGCAATCAACACCGGACGACCATCTTTGCCTTCAAACCACCTGATCGCTTCAATTCCGAGCCGCTCCCCGATGAAGAAATCTAGAAACAAAATGTCGGGGATGTTGCCGCTGTGGAGTTCATCGATGAGAGTGGCGATGGAAGAGAATGAGCGAAGTTCACAGGCTTGTTTCAGTGGTTCGGCGAAGCTGTTCGACCAAGTCTCGTGGTTCTCTCGCTTGTCATCAACAAACCACAGTTTCATGCCATCAGTTCCATAACGACCGTATTCACCGGGCGGCGGCTCAATCCGATTACGTTTGAATAGCCAACAAGCGTAAGCGAAGGTGCAGAGGTTGAGGAGCCGGAAGACGGGCGTACTCCGGTACAACGGGTTGTTGTGCGGCATCGTATTGTCTGATCGGCGTGCGCAAAGCTCCTACTGCTCCTGTTCGATCTTCGGAGCGTATTGCTTCGCCTGCTCGTCGTGCAGAGCCAGCCAGTCCAGGACGAAGATAGGTCCGTCCGCTTCAGTCTGGCCCTCGCCGATATCGACAATCGGTTTGTCCGCGTCGTCGGGATGCCAGATGACGTAGCGATTGTCGAAGCCCGGCCGCGGGAAGCCGGAAAGAGTGAGCTTCTTCAGGACGGTCTTCGAGTCATTGATGATGCCCGCAGCCATCTGAGCACTCGTTGCTCCACCGGTGCGCTTGGCAATCCAAATTTCGTACGATTCGTATTCATCAGGTTTATACTGCGGTTTGTTGGCAGTCTTGCGCTGGAGCGACACGCGGTAGCCCTGGCCATTGAAGTGCTCATCGAGCAGCTCTCGAATCCGTACACCGAAGTCGAGATAGCTGTCATCGTCGACTTCGGGGGTCGCGCCGCGAAAGCGATTCAGCTTCTCGATACGTTGCAATTGCCTGGTCATCAAGTTGAGCGAGGTGTTCGCCTTGTCAACGATCTGCTCAATCTTCTCGGAGTTGTTTTCGATCAGGTCTTTGGCCTGCTCGGCGACTGCTTTTGAGTTCTCAGCCGTCTCCTTGAACTTCTCGATTGGCAGCGCGGCCACCTTATTCGCGGCGGTGACGGCGAGGTACGTCACCGCACAGAATGCGATAACGCCTACCGCGGCACAAATCTGAATCAGACGATTTCTAAGAGTATTGTCGCTGCTCATCGGTTTGACTTTCGAGCAAGACGCTAGGTAATGGGTTTGTGTGCCCACATCTCCAAGGTGCTGAACGACCCCCGATCGTTGTACCACCCCGAGTGAGAGAATCCGGGTTCAGTGGTCGGGCTGTGATCTGAAGGGTTCAGCGTTGCCGAGTCCTGCAAAACACAGTTGGCCGCAAAGGCGGCCGGGGTCTGATAGTCCAAGGCACTATGCCGTCGCTGATGGTTGTAGTCAAGACGCCAGCGGTCGATGACCCAGCGCGCGTCCTCCAATCCCAGGAACA
>JBDOMX010000341.1:0-2354 GCA_039831615.1 Planctomycetaceae bacterium | reverse complement strand
CGCACAATTGGAACATCCGGGGATCGTACCCATCTATGAAGTTGGAGAGATCGAGGGACAGCACTTCTTCTCGATGATGCTGATCAAAACCGGATGCCTCAAGACTCGGATGCAGGGCCAGCAACTTACGCCGCGCGAGGCGTCACGCATGGTGAGTCAAATCGCAAGAATTGTTCAGTTTGCTCATTCTCGCAACATCGTGCATCGTGATTTGAAACCCGGAAACGTGCTCGTCGACGAGAACGGCAATCCCCGACTCACCGACTTTGGATTAGCTAAAGATCTGACGGACCACAGTCATCTGACATCCGATGGCCAGGTCATGGGCACACCAAGTTACATGGCACCCGAGCAGGCGGCCGGTCGTTCCGAACAGGTCGGGCCGGCTTCCGATGTGTATGCGTTGGGAGCAATTCTGTATCACCTCGTCACCGGAGACCCCCCTTTTCAGGAAGGCAGCATTCTCAAGACGCTGCAGCAGGTCGTTTCCGACGAGCCGGAATCGCCTCGAAAACGCAATCCCGAGATCGGTCTGGATCTGGCGACCATTTGTCTGAAATGTCTCGAAAAGGCCCCCGAGTTGCGTTACGCGTCCGCGGGTGAACTCGCCGACGACCTCGATGGGTATCTTCGTGGCGAACCCATCAGCGCCCGCGCAATTTCCTGGCCCGAACGCGCGCGACGTTGGTGCCGCAGGAATCCCGCACCTTTCTACGGAACATTGGCCACACTTGTCATCAGTTGTGCGGCGATCCTGTATGCCGCAGTGACATTCGATCAGGAAGTGGATTCGTTCGCGACGACGCTGGATGACGTCGCGTGGCGATCGCTGCATGAAACCGCTGACTGGGTGGCCGATTCGGCCGAGCGCGAGTTGCAGACCAAGTTCCGACAGGTCGAATCGGCCGCGCGGAATCCCGTCCTGAAAGAACGCCTGGCAGCGATCGTTCGTGATCCGGATGTCTACAAGACCACACAGAGCGAGATCTCGAGCTGGGAGCAGGCGTCACTGCAGTCCACACTCGGACCAGACGACCGTCTGCCCGAAGTGCTCATGCTCCTGCAGCGATGGATCAGCAGTGACCCCGTCTGGACAGACGGCCAATCGCTGCAGTTGCCCGGTCAAGGCCCCACTCTGGTGGGGTATGACGGCGCAGAGACCACTCGCAACGTGATCGCCTGGTGGGTGTGTGGTCCTGACGGATATCAGATCGCGCGATCACCCTGGACCGTGTCGCAAAAACGGGACTTCTCGTTCCGGTCCTATTTCACCGGGCGAAATCGCGATGTTGCCGCCGGCAAACGGCCTGAAATTGCGTGGAGTCCTGGGGCACCTCCGCGTATGTCGGCCGTGTTCCGCACTCAGCAGACGAATTACTGGGTTCTGGCGATTTCGGCACCGATTTGGGATGACGAGACGTTTCTGGGAGTGGTCGGTATTTTCTTGCGACTCGGGTCGTTTCTTGAACGCCCTGAACAGGATGACCCAGACGCTATGTCACGCTATGCCGTGCTGCTCGATCCACGAGACGTTGAGTCTGGAGAAGCGAGTGTGATCGAGCACCCCTATCACAATCTTCCGATCGCGAAACGCGATGGTCGCTTGCGCGACGATGCTGCAACGGTACGGATGTCGCGACAGGAATGGACTCCGCGGATTTCGAAAGACCCTTTGGGAGCCTTGGAGTTCGGAGCTCAGGATGATTTTGGCGGGGACTGGAGATCGGCATCGGCGCCAGTACGCCTTCCCGGCGCCGATAACGAATTTCTGCTGGCGATGGTCCGCGAGTCGGTGGACCTAGTGCAGACCCCCAGTCGACATCTCCGCACAAACCTGTACTGGCTCGGCATTGCCGTGGCGGGTCTTTTCGTGTTGCCCCCCATGATCCTGCTCGGACTGCTCACACGCCTGCCGCCGCGCGCCGCCACTTGAAAAGCTACCGGATCGGCAGACCACGACGGGGCCAGCGGCGACAGCGCTGATTGGCGACCTGTCGGAATACACCAACTGCTTCCGACAACCGTCGTCAGTTTCACCCGGCGTGTCGTCACTTGCAAGATTCACTTGCAGGATATCGCCACCGCAGCCTCCGTGAACATTTACGCTTCTCAGTTCAGGCTGGGCGAAGCCTGCAGGGTGTCAGCCCGTATCCGCGTCCACGTTACTCCACGGGACCGTCGCCGCCGGTCGGCGTTCCCGTTTGGGGCGAGAACCGTTGTAGGCCGCAATTCTGGCGATTTGCAATCGAAGTCGGTTCCTGCAGTCGGAGTGGCACGACGAGGGCGGATGGGCCGGAGACGTTGGCTGGGGAGAGCTGTTCCAGCATTTTGTGTCACACCCCCGCGTTCAACCC
>JBDOMX010001230.1:0-2354 GCA_039831615.1 Planctomycetaceae bacterium | reverse complement strand
AATTGCGACCGCAAATGCAACAGAAGCTGGCATTCGCAACACCGTTGGCAACACCAGCAGGCCGTTGATGATTGACGAGTTTGAGGCGTCAGCTGACCGGAGTAAGATCCTGACGATGCTGATGGCATCCAGTCGGCGCGGAGCATTCGGGAAGAGTCTACGGTCAAATTCCAGTCAGGCATCGGTTCAAAGTGAATACCAGGTGATTCCGTGGTTCAGCGCGATCGAGATGAAAGCGGACAAACAGGCTGAAAAGAACCGCTATATCACATTCGAACTGCAGAACCGTGATGGCAAGGAATACTTCGATGTGCCGGGCGATGAAGAGATCAATGTCCTGCGGAACAAGTCCATCGCCGTCATCATGCGGACCTGGGCTCGGGTTCGGGAACTGTCGGTCATTATCGTCAAGGCATTATCCAAGGACTATTCCCGCCAATCAGAGTCCTACGCCCTCTCAACGTCCATCTACGGGGCAGCGTGCGGCTGGTCCGACGAACGGGTCATCAGTCACCATGAACAGCTTATGAAGGGGCTGAAGAGTGAATTGGTGGTTGAGTCTGATGAGTCTGAACAGCAGATGGTCTTGGGATCGATCATGAGCAGCCGCGTGCCGGTCGGTGGCGGCAACTCTGCCACGATTGGTGAACTGCTGGGAATGGATGTCACTGCTGGCCACAACGGCTACACAGCCGATCCAGAGCGAATCCTGAATCAGTTCGGGATTAAGCGGTATCCAGTGTCGGCCGTCATGCACATGGCAGACTGGAAACGGGCGACCAACAGCGAGGACAGTGCGTATGTGTACCTTGATTCTGCATCAGGTGGGCAGATCCGCCGCTCTGTGCTGAAAGGCACGGACCATCAGTATCAGAACCTGAAAACGATTCTGGGCCGATTACCGGGGGCGTACAAGGGGCATGCAAAGATCAACGGGGCGAAGACTCAAGGTGTTTTCGTCCCGGCCCACCTGATGAGCGCAAAAGACAACGTGACGTTTGCCCCTGCCGAAGTGGACGAAGACCTGACCGGCGACCTTGACGGTGTTTGAAAAGTAGTACTGGAACCCCGTGTGTAACTAAAAATGGAACCCTGTTTTGAGATGCTGAAAGTGCAAAAACCCCCTTCTTCTTCAGTAGAAGAAGAAGAAGTAAAGAAAAAGTAGTAGTAGTAGTACCATTAGTTCCATTGATAAATGAGAAGAGAGTTAAAGGAAAAACAAATTCCATTAGCTCATCCAGATTCAAAAGAGAGAGAGAAAAAAATAAATATGTTCTTACCTATGTGTCTCTCTCTCCCAGAAACAGCGGTACTGTGGAACCATGGGCACTTCACCAATGAAAACGCTGGCGAAACGAGCATATTTGACCTGTAACCGCTGTCGCCAAAATAGAACCCAACCCAAAATGCACGTTCGCCTATCCCCTCATCCTGCCCAGTATCACAAAATCCCTGATTGGTTCGCGGATAAGGTCAGAATTGACACTGATCTGCTCATTTGAGTCGCCGCGCCGTCATTCTGCCACGACTTCACACGCGCAATCAACGCTCGTCACGATCACTGTGAGAACTTCTTTCGCCAGAGATCTTCAATGTACGTCCCGGCATCAGCTGGCACTTCAAAGCCTTCAGCAATCGCTCTGTCTTGGCTGGCGTCGTATTCGGGCTTGAGCATGTTTAGGCGGAAGAAAATTGCTTCGGCATCAGCAATCTTTTGAAATCCCATTTGTGCCAGTTCCTTTTCCGGAACAAGTGTCTGACTCTTCCACAAGACGAGGACAGAATCCTCAGAGAATAAGGTCGAGACGTGATCCAGAATAAAGCGTTCGCACGGATGGAGCGTTGGGTGCAGAAACACGTCATCAATTAACATCAATCGCGAGACGAAGTCGTCGCTCAGCTCTTCCCGCAACTCGCCATCGTCTGTGAGCAGCGTTGTGCCCACATATTCCAAGTCACTTGAATGAGCATCGAATACGTCCCAAACGCCACGGCCAATCCCGTGAACACGGAACAGGTCGAGATCGTACCCTTTTATGCGTCCACCAAGCACACGCTCGTCCGTGTCGGCGTTCCAGCACAGAACGTCGACCGTAAAGGGGCACAGATAGTCATCTGGTTCTGATGGGCAGGGATTAAAATCGAATGAAACCTGAAACTGCATTACGGCATCTCGAATCGTGATCCAGGAGCGGGCAGGTGTACCCTATCGCGTCAGCTATGAAATCAATTGGGAGGTGACCTGAGGACGAATTGTCATCTCAGCGTTGCCTTCACGCAGGCACTCAGCCATGACCGTTCATCATCGCTGAGAATCAAGTCGCCTACTTCGCCTGCAATGATCGGATGTCTTG
>JBDOMX010000126.1:0-2356 GCA_039831615.1 Planctomycetaceae bacterium | reverse complement strand
GCAGCCGCATCTTTGACACTAAACTTAGCTTCACATTTTCTGCATTTGATTTTGATAGCCATACTTACCTTTGAACGGTTCTCAAGAAGATGTGGTCGACGCACTCGAAACACCGGCCCCTCACCTTGTCCATTTCAAGGATCAGCCTGCGCCCGCATTTGCATTTCTTCGCTGCCATTGGATTGCTCCTGGGCATAGCGTGACGAGTTCGGGGGATAGGTGCAAACGACGGGAGGCGTGGCGGTGACGCGTTCCGCTGGAACAAAACTCACGTTGTATGCGGTAGATTGAAAGGGGGCGCCGATTCGAGTCGCACCGAGAAGTTCGAGGCGACGACACCACGTAACGAAAAACAGCGGTCAACCCGTTTTTCCGAAAAACTTGACCGCTGTTTTTACTGGGTGCTTCGAACCGAACTGACTCTGAAACGCCGATCACGGTGCGCACCCTGGACACGTGGTATCGGTCGTCAACAAACGACTTGTGTCGATGGACTGCCACCAACGCCAGTGTTTCTCGTGTGACCACAGAGGTGAAAATGCCCATTTCTATAATTGAGGCGGTTTCAATTTCATACAAAGGAGAAACAAGCAATGGCAGGTCAGTGGTTCGCAGCAGACAAGGACGGTCTTCGGCAGCTAGCAGAACGGATTGTAGAGAGGGGCGGGTTCGGCATCGTCGGTGCCGAGCTTTATCAGAACGTGCGTGACACGAACGCAACGGAGTGCGTCGTCACCATCGAAAAGGTTCCGGGCAAGCCGAGAGCCGTCATCACCGTAACGGACAATGGAGAAGGGTTCGCGGATCTGACGCACGCCTGGATGATGTTTGCCCCATCGGCCAAAAAGCACGATCCAACAAAGGCAGGTCGTTTCAACCTGGGCGAGAAGATGGTGCTGTCATTCGCACATGACGCAACCGTGCACACGACCAGCGGGACCGTGGAGTTCAGCAAAGACGGACGGCAGGAGTACCCGCGTCGGAAACGGGATGTGGGCACAGAGTTCCGAGCGGAGCTGGCGTGTATCGAGGAACGATATCAACAGCTGCTGGATTTCATGCATCGGCTGATCGTCAAGCCAGGGCTGAGACTTGTCGTCAACGGTAACGTGATCCCAGAGCGGAAACCTGTCTGTACGTTCGAGACAAAGTTGCAGACGCAGATTGGCGACAACCTGCGACCATCGACTCGAACGACAAACGTTGAGTTGTACGAACCAATGGGTGGTGAACCGGCCCGACTCTATGAACTTGGCATCCCTGTCGTCGAGACTGGCGACAGATGGGACGTCAACGTCTGCCAGAAGGTTCCACTCAATATCGATCGGGACAACGTCACACCGGCGTTCCTCAGGAGCGTTCGTGTCGCTGTGTTGAATGAGATGTATGACGTCATCGATGGCAAAGACACGCAAGAAGACTGGGTCAACGAAGCTGCTGGCCATGTGAACTGCAGTGACGATGCTGCGGTGGCGTTCAGGGTTCAGAAGTACAGCGAGAAGGCTGTTGCGTCCGATCCGAACAATCCGGAAGCGGACGACATGGCGAAGTCACACGGGTACACCATCATTCCGGCACGGGGATTGACGCGAGGTCAACGTGACAACCTGTATAGAGCAGGCGGTCTCAAATCTTCGTCGAAACAGTTTCCCAACGCCGGGCGAAGCGCCTACAGCAACGACCCGGATGCCGAGCCGGTCAATGTGTTAAGCGAATCGGAGTATTCTGAGGGGATGACGCGTCTCGTCGATTACACGAAGTTTCTCGCTCTGCAGCTGCTTGGGAAGACAGTCTGTGTTCGGATCGTGGAATGCAGCGGGTTCCAGGCTTGCTACGGCGACAGTCGTCTGGACTTCAACCTGTCGGCACTGGGGACTGCCTGGTTCGACCGTGGGATTAATGACGAAGTCAACGCGTTGATTCTGCACGAGTTTGGGCATGAGTTCGCCAGCAATCACCTGTCGAAAGAGTATCACGACGCATTGTGTACGTTGGGTGCAAAGTTTGGCAGACTCATGATGGAACGACCGGCGGATGCCGAAGCGTTCTTTTCAACGCCGACTATGTGTAGCAACGCCTGATGCGGACCCACATGTCACGTGATGGTGGTAACCGTGATGGACCCTACTTGCACTAGCCTTGACGGGTTTTTTATTGGCTGTGAACTATGCCCCCGTCCGGAACCCCATAGCACCCTTCCACCGATTGCACCCAGCCCCCAAATTCGCCACGCTACAGCCAGGAGGTGCTTCATGACACTAAAGAAATGCGGATGCGGGCGCAAGCTCGTTCTGGAAATGGACAAGGTTCGCGGCAGGTGCTTCCGGTGCGTTGAGGAAGAGCGAAAACAGGAGCG
>JBDOMX010001162.1:0-10220 GCA_039831615.1 Planctomycetaceae bacterium | reverse complement strand
TTTGCTATACGTCTCTTTGGGTTCATTCGCCGCAGTTGCGAATGATGCGGAACCGACCCTGCGACAGGATCCTGATCGGTACGAAGTCCGCCGGGATCACGATCCGAACGGCATTGGCAAATTCTATCTTGGCCGCGAGATCGCTCACGTGATGGGATTTGGGCAGGGGGGCAGAGGAGCACAATGGCTGGAACGCGCCACACGCGAAAAGGAAGAACGCCTGTCGCTGATGGTCAAGTCGCTTCAGCTGAAACCGGGCGACGTGGTCGCAGATATTGGCGCCGGCTCAGGAGTGATTTCGATGCTGATCGCCGAACAGATTCTGCCCGGGGGGCAGGTCATGGCGGTCGACATTCAGGACGAAATGTTGCAAAGGCTGGAAGAACGCTGCAAACAGGCCGACATCAAGAATGTCCAGCCCGTCAAAGGCAGTCATCAGTCACCGAATTTGAAGCCGGAATCAGCCGACCTTGCCATCATGGTCGATGTCTATCACGAGTTCGACTTTCCCTATGAGATGATGTTCGAGATCTCACGAGCGATGAAGCCGGGCGGTCGAGTCGTGCTCGTGGAATATCGCATGGAAGATCCCACGGTCCCCATCAAGCTCGTGCACAAGATGACCGAAGAACAGGCAAAGAAGGAACTGGAACAACCCGAATTCGGATTGAAATGGACAGAAACCATTGGCGTCCTGCCGTGGCAACACATTCTTGTGTTCACAAAACAGACAACCAGGAATTGATCCTCACCAGAAAGTCGACCGCAGACGCGCACAGCAGTGCCTGTCAGCCAACCGCACAGAACACCGGCTGCCGTTCCGTCCGCGCGGCAGCTCCGGCGAGTCGAGCATTTGTCGGTCCGGGCTTGAGCAAATCAGGAAAACGGTCTCTCAGGCGACAATGACCGGCGGCAGGAAATCGGTGCATGGAATGAGCAGGGTGAACCGATCTGCTGGCATGTTTTGTCATCGATCCCAATTCCGGCAGCGGCGGCGACCGGAGGCTGATCAGGCTGGAATTCACCTGGAATTCTCGGTATCGTACTCGGCTTCGTTGCCGTTGGCTCTGCTGAATGGGCCATTCTTCGTGTCCGTCTGCTGTGCATAAATAGTTACAGCGCAACAAGTTACCTGGTTCTCCATGCCAAATTCCGTCTCGGCCAAAAAGTCACTGCGCCAGAATCAAAAGCGACGAATCCTGAATCGTCAGCAGCGATCACGGCTGCGTACTGAAGTGAAGAGGTTCCGCTCACTGATGGAACAGTCACCGTCGCGTACCGACGCTGACACGGCGCTGACCCAGGTCACCAAGATCATTGATAAGGCTGCGGCCAAACGGCTGATCCACAGAAACACGGCCTCTCGCACGAAGTCCCGACTGGCTGCTCTCAAGAAAAGTGTCTGCAGCTAAGCACTGATTGCGCTGAACGCGTGGTTCATGTGCCGGCACAGGCAAGTCCTGATGCAACCATTTCAAAATAACACAGGACGGCTGCGGATCTTCGACCCGCAGCCGTTTCTGCGTCGATCGGCCAGGGACCGTCTGGAACACTGCAGCTGCCGGATTCTGCCTGTCATTTTCAGCCTCCTCACAGTCTTGTCGCAGGCACAGGCGTCCCACCCGATTTCTGTCACCGAAGCTCAGATCTTCGTGACACAACAGTCCGCTCGTGCCCGGATTCAGTTGTTCGCTGAAGATCTGCTGTTGTTCCAGGGGCTCGAACCGGACGACGAAGGAATCCTGTCGCCGGCCGAATTGAAGCGTGGACTCGAACTCCATCGCAGCTTCCTGACGGAGCGCGTCACACTCCGCGATGTCGACGGCAATTTGATCCCGTCCAAAGTTACCGATGTTGTCCCGTTCGAAATCCCGGACGACGGCATTCCGGAAGAAGATCTGATGCTCTATCAGGCGACGTATGAACTTGAGTTCCGATTTGAATCCCCACCAGAATTCCTCACATTTCAGCAGGACATCACGGACGAGAATTTCATCCTGCCGTCGGAAATGAAACTGGCGATCCATCAAACAGGCAGCGGGAACATCATTGCCGGCACCTTGCAGCCAGGTGGAGCGGTCACGCATCGGTTCGACTGGAAAACACCGCTCGACCCCGCAGCGTCCGATGAAGAGTATGAAACGTGGCTGGAAAAACAGCGTCAGGAGACTTTGGGAATCACGAGCTACAGCAGTGTGTATTCATTCATCTACATTGAACCCGGAGAAGTTCGCCACGAAGTTTTGATTCCGCTGGCCAGCCTGGCCAGCATTCTGCCGATCCAGCAGGCAGACCCGGCATTTCTGGAAATTGCCGAACAGGAGGCTGCCAGAGTTTTGGTCCAGGAATGGCTCAGCAAAGACAATCCCAATCCTGCCCGAATCAATGGCGTCGACGTGCACACAGAATGCAGCCGCATCGATTTCTACGGTCTCAGCCTTCGAGATTTTGCTCAACAGGCCGACGCCCGTCGAGTGAGTTTCGCGAGCGGACGAGTGGGAATCATCTTAAGATATGTTCCTGCGGATCATTTCGTGAAGGACGTCGAACTCAGCTGGGATACGTTCCAGTCGTCGATGCGAAAAATCCGGTCCGTCATCGTGCCGTGGCAGGGGGAACTCGAACGATTTGAGTTTTCACGTTTCAAGACGAAAGATGACAATATCTATCGCTGGTCACCAGCCCAGGATCCGATTCCCGAGCTTGCGGAGCCGGTGCCTCGCCAGCTTCCCGGACAGCCGCGACTGCGAGTCCCCGTTGCCAGCTGCGTGCTGGCAGTGTACGCCTTGCTGCTGCTGACCGTGCGACGCTGGCAGTCTGCGGTCGTGTGTCTTGTCCTTGCCGCTGCATGCTGGCCAATCGCCGGCACAGAGATTGTGCATCCGTTTTTGCCAACGCCCAGACTCTCCGCCGAAGAGACGCGGCATATCGTGCAAAGCCTCCAGACTGGCACTTATCAGGCTCTGGACTTCGGGCTGGAGCGTCGAATTTACGACGCTCTCGAACAATTCGTCGATGGTGAACTGCTCGAATCGCTGTATTTGCAGCTTCGTGACGGCCTTGCGGTGAAGGAACAGGGCGGTGCTGTGGCCAGGGTTCTGTCCGTCGATTACGTCGATGGAAACACGGTGGATTCATCGGGGGATTTGCTGGAGTGGCCTGGATTCCAGTTTCGCAGCACCTGGGTGGTTGCAGGGACGGTCGAACACTGGGGACACGTTCACGAACGCCGGAATCAGTTCTCTGCGGTACTGAATGTTGAACCACGCGACAGCTGCTGGAAGATTACGAACATGCAGATCGATGCTCAGGAGAGTCTTGCTGGGACAACCCGTTTGCGAAAATTTCAGGACTAATCCATGTCAGAATCTCGAACTGTTGTGCTGTTATGTGTGGATCTCATGATGACCAGCACCGTCAGCGTTTGTGCAGCGCAGAGTGGATTGGAGTTCCGCACGGTGACAGGATCCGAACAACTCAGGGATTGCACCGACGACGATCTCATCATCATCGACCTTGCAACTCCCGGTCTGAGCATTGAACACGCGGCCGCCGCTGTCACCGATCAGCAGAAGCGAGCAGCAATTATCTATGGGCCGCACGTGCACACGGAGCGATTCGAGCAGGCCCGCGATGCCGGGTTTCAACACCTGCTGCCGAGGGGGCGTTTCAATACCGAAGCTGACCGGATCGTTCGCAACTTTGCCGGCTCAGGCGGCGCTGTCTGACTTCCTGCCGGATCGCCAGCGCCAGCCGCATCCGGACTCAACGACGGACACCGAATGAGATCGACTCGAATTCAAGTGACTGGCACAGATCGTAGATCGAAATCCAGTGCTGATTCGAGACCTGATCATCAACGTCCAAAATGATCTGAGTAAGCGGAGCAATTCCGGAAAGCTGAATCAGCCGCCGACGGAGTTCATTCGGCTCCGGAACCTCCTGCGCATTCAGTTGCATGCTGATCCTGCCCGGGATCTCACCCGGACGAAGTGCAATCCGCACCACCTGATGATCCGGGATCGCGGTATCCGGGACCGGAAGTGCGGCGTCCGGTTGGATTGCTCCTGCGCCCAGCTCTGCCGGCAGCAACAAATCGGGCAGCTGACCGACGGAAGCACACACAAAAAACACCAGCAACAGAAACACGACATCGATCATCGGTGTCATCGCTTCCCCCTGCAGCGCCGGTGCGCGATTTCGCTGTCCGGGGATTCTCATGATGGATCCGTCGATACAGCCAACTGGACCGAACGAATATTGTGACGAGCACACTGCTCGATAAGCGGACGGATCATGCCGAACTGGCCGTCCCGGTCTGCTCGAATCCGGACTTCCGGTGGGCTGCCATCCGGATCAATGTTGGCCGCGAGGCCGGAAATCCGCAGCAGAATGATGTCCCGAGCAAATCGTGTCCCGCCAATCGAATAACTGCCATCCGCCAGGATTGTGATCGTGACGCGATGGGCCGGATTTTCGTCCGTCATGGCTGCCGGAACCAAAGGAAGCTCAACGGCTTCTGAATTGTCGCTGCGAACAAAATGGCTGGCGACAAGAAAGAAAATGATCAGAAGAAACACGATATCGATGAGAGGAGTGATGTTGAACTGAAGTGCTCTTCGATCGGAAAACTGGACTGGTAATCGCATCCGTGACCTCCAGAGCCGATTGTATCCTGTTCGTCACGATCAAAACACATTCCCCCAAAAAAAAAGCCGCAGAAGCGATCTTCTGCGGCAGAGTCTGTCTAGGGGGAACAGCCGGAATCGGAATCGATCAATATCCGCATCCACCTCCGTAGTAGCCACCGCCCCCATAATACGCGCTGCTATAGCCTTGCGGGGCGTAGCCGTAACTGATTCCCACGCTGCGACGAACCGGATGTCCGCCATAACCATAGCCGCCTCGGAAGCCTCGATTAAAGTTGATCGAGAATCCTCGGCCGCCGTGCCCGTAGCCATGACCATGACCATGACCATGGTGACCATGGTGTCCATGGTGTCCATGGCCGCGAGAGTAGTGCTGCGCACTGGCTTCGCTGGCGGTCACAAACATCATTCCACCTGCCGCAAGTAACAAAAACAGAAATCTCTTCATGCGTTCTTCTCCGTATCGAATCCAGGGGTTTAAAAAATGAGTCGGGGCGTGTGCGAGGAATTCCCTGTGGCCACCAGAACTGCAACGGCAGAATGACTCCCTCGCTACCTGCAGCCAGCAGTTCAGAGCCTGACTGCTTTCTGCGTTTCGACATGAGCGGCAGCGACCGAATTGCCGGTCGCCAACATTAAATGCTCCGTGGTTTCGAGCAATTCGATGCTGCCGCTCGTTGATCGAATTGGCACAAGGCGTGCCTATTTGGAATATCAGATCCATCCGAGCTGATGACGTTGAACTGTGTTGCAAACGCGGTGCCAAATCGCCGCGCATGGATCCTAGTCGTCCGTAGCACTATTTAAGCAGGGTTTCGTGGCAAACAACCAGATCGCACCCCGGAATGAGTCGCCATGACGGTTGTCGAATGCGCAGCGCTTGTTGTCCGTATGATGACAACAACTCATCCACATCGGCTGAATTGGCCGGTTCCGGAGGCCGCCCATCGCGCAGTCCGATCGCACAATGATCGGTGAACTTGTTCCTGAATAGGAAATCCAGAACGGATAGACACGCTGAGTTGAATGGGGCAGGTCAACCTTCGAGCACGTCAGCCGTGCGGCGTCGTGTGCCAGGCCTACGTGAAGGTCCAGCCAGCCGGGATGACGGCTCCGCGGCGGACAACAGCAATTCCGTCCCGCATGTACACCTCACCGTAGTCACCGTCAGGAGATGGAGCCTGACTGGCCACAATTTCCGCCCCGGCACCAATGACCACATTCTTGTCAATCAGAGCTCCATCGATTCTGGCGCCCGCGCCGATTCCCGGGCTGAGACCATCAGAATCCAAATCAGGCTCGTAATAGTCAGCCCCCATGATCACCGTATTGCTCATCTTGACGCGTTCTGCAACCTGACAACGCAGGCCCACGACACTGTTGATGATCTCTGCGTCAGGGCCGATGAAACAGCCGTCAGCTACCAAACTGCGACTGATGTGGCAGCCATCAAATCGGGACGATGGTAAGAATCGCGGATGCGTGAAGATCGGCCAGCGGCGATGGGCCAGAGTGAACCGGGGTTGCGGCTGAGCCAACATCAGGTTGGCTTCATAGAATGACTTGATGGTCCCGATATCTTCCCAGTAACCGTCAAACAAATGCGTTTGCACATGATGGTTATTGATTGCCATCGGGAAGATGTCCTTCCCGAAATCGTCATGAACGGTTGTCTCCAGCAGATCAACCAGAACATCGCGATTGAACAAATAGATCCCCATACTGGCAAGGTATTCACGTCCGAGAGACTGAATCCCGTGCCTGTCAATCCAATCAGCCGATGTGCGTACTGCCGACAGGGCGTCCTCTGATTGTGGCTTTTCGACAAATCCCTTCACCCGGCCGGAATCGTCCAGTTGCATAATCCCGAACCCACGTGCCGCATCAGCATGAACGGGTACGGCGGAGATCGTCACGTCCGCGTCAGCATGCAGATGCGTGTTCAGCATCTGGTTGTAGTCCATGCGGTACAGTTGATCGCCGGAAAGGATCAGGACATAGCGAATGCCAGGCTCTTTAAGAAAACGCAGTTGCCTCCGCACAGCATCGGCCGTTCCCTGATACCAGGCCTCACGATCCAGAGTCTGCTGAGCCGGCAGGACTTCCACGAAGCCGTCGGAAAACATATCGAAACGATATGTTTGACGAATGTGCCGATGCAGGCTGACGGAATTGAACTGTGTCAACACGTAGATTCGGTTGAGTTGACTGTGCAGGCAGTTGGAGATCGGCACATCGATCAGACGGTACTTGCCTCCGATGGGAACGGCTGGCTTGGATCGCTTCTCGGTGAGAGGGAGCAGTCGTGTTCCCTTACCTCCTCCGAGGATAATACTGATCGTGTGCCGCATAGTGGCCGGTTCTTTCCTCGGGATCAGTCGCATCGGGAGCCCGACATGCTCGTCAGGCAGGTTCACACGCGGTGTGTGATCGTCAGTTCAGAGACTACAGCGCCTCGTCGTCCTGCTCGCCAGTACGAATACGAACCACCTGGTCGATGCTGGAGATAAAGATCTTTCCGTCACCGACCTGACCAGTTCGTGCGGCCCGAACGATCGCTTCCACCAGTTTGTCAGCATCAGCATCACCGACGACGACTTCCAACTTAACCTTGGGCATAAAATCGACGATGTACTCAGCGCCACGATAGGTTTCCTTGTGGCCCTTCTGTCGTCCGAATCCGCGGACTTCGGTGACGGTCATGCCGTGAATTCCGACTTCTGTAATGGCGCTCTTGACGTCTTCCAGCTTGAAATGCCGGACAATTGCTTCAACTTTTTTCATGATCTAGTCTCCCGAAATGCTCTGGTGATTCGAAGACAGGGCACCGCAGGAAGCGACGCACTGATTGATAGCTTCAGACAGTATTCGACAGCTTAAAACAGTGTCGCGGCAGGTGCGACGTTACTGAAAGATGTAACCGTCTTCTCCGTGCTGGCTAAGATCAAGGCCCTGTACCTCCTGCTCTTCATTCACTCGCAGCCCCATGACCAGGTCCAGAATTTTGGCAATCACAAGAGTTCCGATGGCACTGAAAGTAACTGCCGCAGCAACACTGATCGCCTGAGTCACAATCTGGCCTGCATTGCCATCAATCAGGCCCGCACTGTGCGCCTTTCCTGTGATAACGCTGGTTGCAAAGACACCCGTGAGTAAAGCGCCAAATGTCCCGCCAATTCCGTGGACACCGAAGGCATCCAGAGAGTCATCATAACCGAATGTATGCTTGACTTTGGTACAGAACAGAAAACACATCATCCCAGCCAGAAATCCCATGAAGATGCCACTGACCGGATGCACTGAACCGGCTGCCGGCGTGATGCATACCAGACCGGCTATTGCGCCCGAGCATGCTCCCAGAATACTCGCTTTGCCGTATTTCAGACACTCGATTAGAGACCAGCCAAGCAGCCCTGCAGATGCCGCGAGGTGAGTTGCAAGGACGGCATTGACCGCACTGCCATTCGCGGCGCCAGCACTTCCCCCGTTGAAGCCAAACCATCCGACCCAAAGCAGACCAGTACCGATGCACGTAGTAGGTCAGGTTATGCGGAGGCATCGGTTCTGTTGGGAAGCCTCGTCGCGGACCGATTAACAAAGCACAAACCAACGCTGAGATGCCTGAACTGATGTGAACCACAAGGCCCCCCGCAAAGTCGATTGCAGGAAAATAGAATCCCGTTTTCTCACCAGCTGCGTATTTTTGCTGCGCCACCTCATTGAATTCGGAAAGCCAGCCGGTGCCCGACCAGACCCAATGCGCGATTGGGCAGTAGACAAACAGCCCCCATAGAACACTAAAGACAGCCATTGTCGAAAACTTCATGCGTTCGGCAAATGCGCCGCAGATCAGGGCGGGTGTGATGATGAAGAACATCCCCTGAAACGCAACGGTTATCTGATCCATGGCCACATCGTCAGGGCTCCCATCCCCGATTACCGCAGGGCTCACGCCACTAAGAAGCACATGGTCAAATCCGCCAATAATGTCAAAACCGGCGATCAGGGGCGGTGCGAAAGCCAGACTGTACCCGACAATTGCCCAGGCGACAGACATTAGCCCCATCAGGAACATGCACTGCATCATCACGCTCAGGATGTTTTTCTTGCGGACCAATCCGCCGTAGAACAGCGCCAGTCCCGGGCAGGTCATCATCAGCACCAACGCGATGGAGACAAGCATCCACGAGATGTCGCCCGAGTCTAACTCCGGCGCCGGGGGAGCAGCTTCGTCACTGGCCGCTGCAACTGAAGGTTGGACAGGTGGGTCCTCCTGGGCGATGGCCAACGCCGAGAAACCAATTGCCAGGATCACGATCATTCCCACAAATGCCAGCCAGCGAAGCATCACGTCACTCCCGTCTGTATCGCCTGGAAAAGATGAGCTGATGTACTTTTCGCGATCGGCGTGCAGCCTATCATCGATACTGTGACGCAGCCGTCGAACGAAAATCGTGAATCCGTTCCAGATCCACCGCCACACACTGAAATAATCAATGAGCAGGCATTCATCAACGTCGCACGTGCGTTACATTCAGGAGTCCGGAAAACGGGGACGCTGATCTGTTAACGCCAGTCAAGCTTACCCAAAAAGCCAATTGCCCGGTTCCTCTTTCGACATTCCGACCTGGCCAACCGGCCGGCCGACCACAGAGAAGAATCAGCGCACAAAAAAGCCCTTTGGGGCTGAGGCGCTGGGGAATAATCGAGTTGGGGTCGAATGCAGGAGCTGGGTGACTACCTGAATACTGATCTCGATTAAGACGCTTCAACCAACAAAGGGCTTGCTGGGTACAAGACACTACTAACAATTTCCGTGCCAATCTCAGTTGGATTTGTGCGCCGAAGTCGGTTTTAAGTATTACAATCAGTATTTTTATTGGTGCAACACCGAATTATTTTCTAAAATCGCTTGCGCCATGGCGCGCCGACAATTGATAGTGCAGCGCCGAAATGATAGTGTCAGGCGCCCACATTCCTCGGCGCTGCGACATGTCATCGATCCAAAAGTCTGACACCTCCCAATTCATCCGCCTCGTCGTGCCCCTGACGGTGGCATTTTCAGCGATCTATGCGCTGATTGTGCTTTGGTATGTCGCGGTTTTTCCGGAACTGGGCATTCGTTGTCTCCTGCCCAAAACTCTCAGTGTTGCCTCGCAGCCGTCGTCAGTCAGCGTGGTTAAATTCAGTGGTGACAGCATTCCGTACGTGCTGGAGCCCGGAGACGAACTTGTCTCAATTAATGATCGCCCGGTCCGGACGTTTCTGGACTTCCTGTCGACCACGGGCAATCTGCGGTCCGCCAAACTTCAGTCCGGAGCAACGCTTGCTCCCGGATCGGACCCCACCGATTCCAGTGACCAGCAGCGCCCCCTGGTTGAGATTCTGGATCCCGAAGAGGATGGAACGTCGATTCGTTATGTCCGGGTGAGATTTCGGCGGCCAGATTCCACCGCATCGGGCGCACCGCTGGTGACTTATGTCGCGGTCAACTCTCCGAACACGAACGACGTGCTGTTCACAGTGCTGTGGTTTATGTGCCAGTCCGCCATCCTGCTGGTGGCTCTGACC
>JBDOMX010001210.1:0-2359 GCA_039831615.1 Planctomycetaceae bacterium | reverse complement strand
TGTCGCCGCTGCGCAGCTATTATGCCCGCTTTGCCCGGTATCGAAGTACGCTTCCGTAGCCTAGTTCTACTGAAGTGATCGCCTGAAGGCGAGGGTTTTAGATCCCAGTAGGAGACAATAATCCATAACGAAGACGTAACATGTCACACCTGAGCCGGATGTGTTAGACTCGTGTTGTGACTTCTTACGCAGAACCATGGGACTGACATCGTCGGCTCGCCTTTCCCCATCAAATACCTGCGGTGCTGAATCTTTTCAGCGCGGCAACCAACGCTGAAATCCGGAGACCAAAATGCACAGACCGAAGCTACCTAACCGCCGTGAGATGCTTTGCGGGACGCTCGCTGCAGCGGCAGCAACATCGCTCGCTGCAACAACAAGATCAGCGGCCGCCGAGCCGCCAAAGAAACGGCTGATCATCGACACTCATTTGGAAGTCTGGACGCTCGATCCAAAGTTTCCGTTCAATCACCCCGAGGCCGGGGCGAACCTGAACGTGAAAATGGCAGCGCCGATCGAGAACCAAGTCAAGCAGATGGAAGACTTCGGTCTCCGCTATGCAGTGTTGGTAAACCCCCGCTATTTCGGCTGGGACAATTCGTATATCGCACATTGTGTGGAAAGTTATCCGCAATTGTTTGTTGGTCATGGTCTGCTCGAGCCGGAAGATCCGAAGGTCGCCGAGAAACTTCGGTACTGGGTGAAGGAACGCGGCCTTCATGGAATGCGGTTCAGTCCGATCTATCACCCCAAGTCCACCTGGCTGAATTCGCCTGACCACTACCCGTTGTGGCGCGAGGCTGAAAAGTTGGGTGCCGTGTTTAACTATTACATCGCACCACACCAGATGCCGATGCTGGAAGAGATGGCGGGCCGCTTTCCCGGTGTGAAGATTGTGATTGACCACGCGGGCAAACCCGATTTGAAAGCAAAGGATTGCTGGCCGGAGTTTCGCAAGATGTTTGCGCTGAAACGATTTCCGCAGGTGTGGATCAGCAACTCCGAGCCATACGAAATGTCGGAAATCAAAAAGTATCCGTATGAGGACACTTGGCCGTTTTACAAGGCAATCTACGAAGAGTTTGGCCCCAAGCAGCTGGTGTGGGGAACCGGTTATCCGCGCCCACGATGGGAGCTGCCAATGGACAAGGAACTTGAGTTTGTCGACAAGTACTGCGACTTCTACAGCGACGCGGATCGCGAGTTGTTGCTGGGTCGGAACGCGCTGGACGTCTGGACGTTCCCTAACGCGGGCTGACGTTGGGAGAGCCTCGTGAGGCTCACGCGTGGACAGGTTTCGCGAAGGATCCTGGCAGAGCCAGCCCCGGTGCGCCAGAGTCCGGTTCACGATACTGCAGATTACATCACAACCGGGGCTGGCGCCCTGCAGCTAGAGCCGTTTTCGAATTGGCGTAGCGGGTTCTGGATTGCAGGGATTACGGTTCAGTGGCTTTTGATCCCTCGGCGCGGCCACGAATCAGCGTCATGTGCTGTAACGATGGCACCGCAAACAATTACCATCCGCTGGCGGATTGGAGTCGGCGCTGATATAAACGGGTGTGTAGATGGAAGTGTGCCAGCACGAAACGCAAACAAATGAATGAGTAGGTATTCCGAGACTCGCTCGCGCGTTGTGCTGGTATTCTGTTACGCATTCATGTGCCGCCGTTGTCAATGCAGGCTACGGATTCACAACAGGAAGGCAGGGTAATGGACCTCACGAATGAAGAGTTGCTGTGTGCCTACCGCGTGATGAAAACAATCCGCGAGTTTGAAGAGCGGGTACATCTGGAATTCGCTGCGGGAGAGATCCCCGGATTCGTACATCTCTACGCTGGGGAAGAAGCAAGTGCCGCTGGCATATGTGCCCACCTGTCCGATGACGACTACATCGCATCGACGCATCGCGGACATGGTCATTGCATTGCCAAGGGCGTGGACGTCCCCGGGATGATGGCGGAGATTTTCGGTCGAAGCACCGGGCTTTGCCGTGGCAAAGGAGGGTCCATGCACATTGCGGATCTTGAGCTGGGCATGATGGGTGCCAACGGCATCGTCGGCGGCGGGCCTCCACTGATCTGCGGCGCGGCACTGGCGGCTCAACGTGCGGGGAACGGAAACGTGGCGATCGCGTTTGTTGGGGATGGAGGCTCAAACCAGGGGACAACATTCGAGAGCCTGAATCTCGCCAAGGTCTGGAACCTGCCCGCGATCTTCGTGGTGGAAGACAATGGATACGCTGAGGCAACTTCATCTCGCTATTCGATCGGTGCGGAGAGTAACGCGAAGCGGGCTCAGGGCTTTGGACTGCCGGCGGTGCGCGTCGACGGACACGATTTCTTTGCCGTCCACCAGGCAG
>JBDOMX010000237.1:11564-40146 GCA_039831615.1 Planctomycetaceae bacterium | reverse complement strand
AAGCTGCACTTCTCGCACCGTCCAAGGCGTTTCCAAACCCAGTATCTGTTGGTAAAGGTCGTGGTCTTTGATGAGTGTTCTCCTTTGCGGAGAATTCTACACTACCCATGAAGAACCCGGATGGACCCCGTAATACGGGTGAGTTTCCATTCGTCCCTGGCAGCCGGGACAGTGGAGCGATCGTTTGTATTCGTCAGGATCAATCGGACGCGCCTCCTGTGATTCAGTTCGCCCACGTGCTGACCGACGATTACAGACAACAGTGCCGAATGAACGATTTCGAATCAAAATGCCGTAACAGCGGCGACAATACAGTGCGTTGTGCCCATCGATCTTTCCCGTCTGCAACGGCTCACTGCAACAGGGACATATTGATTCGAGTTCCTGACCCAGTGGAGTGATGTTGTCCGTTTCCAGCGGGCTGCCGTGAGGAAACACCAGCGATTGGCAGTAGGCACACTGTAAATACCGTGTGCCGGGAACCTCGCCGGCAACGCCGCCACACTGTGAGCAGGACACCGAATGACTCTGAGTGATCTTTGGAGGCACTATCACGCGGAGATTCCTGGATGCAGCGGGCGGAGAGAAACAGGGCAGTCGCCCGAAACTTTGGAGCAGTTTTCGAAAAATCGTGGCGGGTGCCGGCTCGCTCGAGCAATGGATGACGGGCTCCGGCAGTTTCGTCGCGGCCACGAGTCAGCGTAATACGCTGCAGTTCAGACAGCTGCCGAAAGATTAAGTTGCCACACCTGATCGCACGACTTCCCGTCCGGTCATGCCGGACACGTGGATATTTCCAGCGCAAGCCCTGCCGGAGCCTGCGGATCGTTCCAGGAATTCAGGCGTCACATCGACCGCGCTTCCGCGACACGCTGGCTCAACTCCTGACGATTGCATGATTCTTTCGGCAGCTTGCTGTACGATCAGCGTTTCTTCCACACTCCAGACAGCTGAAACACAATGGTCAGGGACTTCACGTCAGAAAGCCTGTCACACGATCCGATTCACGGCTATATCCCCTTCATTTCCAAAGTGGGACTGCCCGACGACGAAGCCGCAGAGCAGGAATTGATTGATCACCCATGGGTGCAGCGTTTACGACATATTCATCAGCTCCAGACAGCGTGGTGGGTCTTTCCGTCCGCTGAACACACACGTTTCCAGCACGTGCTGGGTGTCATGCATCTTGGTTCACTGACGGTGCGCGCCTGGTATGACTCACTGGCAGAATCCTGTCGCAATGTGCCGTCACAGGCTTACGTGGAAAGTCTTGTCCGAATTTCCGGACTGCTGCACGACGTTGGACACGGTCCTTTTGGCCACTTCTTCGACGATCACTACCTCGATCAGTTCAGTCTCACGCACGAAGACGTGGGAGCGCACATTATTGAACACGAGCTGGGAGACGTGATTCGACGGATTCGCCGAAATCCAGGTGGACAACTGCAGCCCCTGGAGGAACTCGATCCGCGGCAGGTGGCCTGGCTGATACGACGGCCCCTCAGTGGCGATGACGTCGACGGCCACCCCGACTGGCTGCGAAAACTTCGGTCACTGTTCAGTGGCATCTACACTGTCGACAACATGGATTTCGTGCTCCGCGATGCCTACATGTCGGGTTACAACACACGCGCTTTCGATATTTCGCGGCTGATCCATTACAGCTTCTTCACTCAGAAAGGACTGGCAATTCATGCTCGTGGCATGCCAACTTTGATCAATTTCATCGAGACACGAGCGAATCTGTTTCGCACGATCTATTTCCATCGCACGGTCCGCGCGATCGACATCGCTCTCGAAGAGCACTTTGAAGAAACGATGGGGCAGCTGTTCCCGGGAAATCCACTGGAACATCTGCCAGAGTATCAGCGACTCACTGAAACATCATTCCTGGTCGACGTCACCCGTTGGGAAGACTCAGATGACAAAACGCTGCAACAACTCGGGAAGCACTGGAGCTCGATCGTTAACCGCGAAGAAATGTGGCGGATGGCATGCGAGCGGACGATGCACTTCCACCGCGGACAGACAGAGAGCACTACGATCTTTTCGGAGCCGGATCTCGTGGAACGTCGGGTCCGTGAGTATCTTCCGGAAGCACTCTCTGAGATCCCATTGCGCATCGATGTCGCCCAACACTACCATCGTCCAAGTGCTCGGCGTCCCGTTGGCAAACAGAATTATTGGTTTGAACCGGCCAGCGGAGTGTCCTTCGAACTGGATGACGACGAGTTGTTTCAAAACATGCCGACGAGTTTCCTGATCTTTCGCATCTACAGTCGCGACCATGATCACGACCGCGAATTGAGTGCGGCCCTGCAAAAGGTTGCCGGCGGCGGCGATAGCGATACCAGGACCAATATGTAGACAGCTCAGTGTTCGGCGCGCCGAACGGCATTCGACATCTGCTGGATGAGGAGGAGGAGCACCTGCAGTCTCGTTGCTCTCGCGCCGTCCTCGACACCCCCCGGACTGCCGTGATCATGACACTCAGCAGATGGGTCACTCACGAAGCGGATTGATCGGGAAACAGGAACCACGGATAGGTTCGACAGTCAACTGCTTCCTGAGTCTGAGAAGTCAGTTCACTCAGGGTCGCGAGTTGCTCACTGAATTCGTGATCGACGGTCGCTTTCATTTCGTCGGATACCGTTTGAATCTGATGCCCGATCTCTTTGGCCGATTTTCCGGTCTCGTGAGCCGACTTGAGTTTGATCACAGCCGCATTTTTTTGTCTGTAGAGTCGCCGCAGGTTCGACTCCGCTGCTTCAGTGAAGACACCCGTACCAAAGTGTCGCTGAGGATTGAAACGCAGGTCTCGCAGATTTATTTTCAATGACTGCAGACTCCGGATTTCCGATCGACGCTTTGCGAACAGGAATTGTGAGGCACTCGCAACAACAAACGGGGGTGGCTCGACGTTCCACCAGGACTGAATCAGTGTCGTCGTAAACTGATCGTAATGACCGCCGCCTGTCCCGTGCACGAACAGGTCGGCAAAGAGCAGTCGGAGGAAGGCCGTGATCAAAGCACCACGTGGAATCAGCATCTTCTTCTGCAACAGCAAATCATTCAGCACTTTCCCACTGTCACCGGACAACAAAGTGCCAACGACTTTGCCTCCGGAAAACAAGGTGCTGACTCCTTCGACCCTGCGAACCAACAATGGATGACGGGAATGGGTGTCAGTGTGCACAACCCAAAACGGAAGCTCAGTTTCGTCCGGTCCCGTCTGCAGGTCCGGAAACGGATTGGCCTGATTCCGAATCCCGTGAGCGTGTCGATAGTCCTGCAAACTGCGGTTATACGCCTGCGAAAAGGCTTCGGAATGATCCAGAATGCCTGCCGTCAACTCGACGACTTCCGGGAAACAACAGACGGCAGACAAGGGCAGTTCCAGCAGCCCATTGCCAATTCCGCGCGACCAGCGAACGATCGAATTCGCCTCACCGGCAGCGACGCCGGCTTTCGCCAGGAGGCAATAGTCGTTTGAGGCCTGTCTAAAGTTTTTGCGTACCGACGGCTCGGTCGTCAACGTTAAATCGGCTGTGATCAACCGGACGCGTTCTTCCAGCTGATCCACCGGCAACAACTGCACCGATCCATACAGACTCGCTGATTCAGCGAACGACGCCGAACCCAGTCGAAGTTGTCTCGATCCGGACAGCTCCGCTTCGGGATCTGACTGAGGATACTGAAACGCTCCGGGATCCCCTTCGTCCACATCAATTGCGACCGCCACACCGATCGCATTCCCGCCTGCTGCCCGCAATGTGCAGTGGTACTTAAAGGTGAGTCCTCCATGAAAAATCACCGGCTGGTGACCCGTCATCACGATCGGCAGGGACTCTGGATCTCCGGTGAGGACTGGCGTTTCCGGAATCGCCACTCCGGCTGACTGAGCGACTTCACACAATTGCAACACATATTCCTGAGCCGCAGCAGTCAGTCGTCGGCGCGCCGCATCCCGAAGTTGAGCCAGTGAGCTGCCGGACACAAAAGGCCGTTGCCGCGTCAACAAAGCAGACCATTCGTCCACGTCCGGCGTTGTGACGATGTCTGTCCAGCAGGATTCCACGAAGTTCGATCGTTCAAGCAGGATGGAAACGAAGAAGTCGGTGATGCGCGGGGAGGCAGGTCACCGACGTCTGATTGCCTCAGCGTTTTGTCCGGGAGCGACGTTGGACGGATACGCGTTTTTCCGGCGTTGCCGACTTCTCGCCAACACGAGCGCTCGATTTGCGACGGTTGACAGGGCGCCGGCCGGATTGACGGTCAGCAGAACGATCCTCCGGACCCTGCGCAATAAACTCACGCAGGTCACGCACTTCTGCGGCACGCAGTTCGCGGCACTGCCCACTCTTCAGGTCGCCGATTTTTAACGGGCCAAAGGCAACTCGGTCCAGTTGAATCACTTTGTGCCCGGTGCGTGCCAGCATGCGGCGCACTTCGCGGTTCTTTCCCTCACGAAGTTCAATTTCGAGGAACGCACTGTGCCCTTTCCGTTTGACGAAACGAACGTCGCGAAATCGAAAGTATCCTTCCGAGAAACGCATTCCCCTGCGGAGCTGCGCAATCGTTTCCTGCGTGGGTACACCCACCACCTGTGCCCGGTAGCGGCGAACCACTTCGTAACGTGGGTGAGCCAGATGTTCGGCCAGATCGCCATCATTGGTCAGCAGCAACAGGCCCTGAGTATTCTCATCCAGTCGCCCAACCGTGAACAAACGCTCGGCATCTCCAGGAACAAGATCGATGGCCCGCGGGCGTCCGGATGGATCACGATTCGTGCACAGAACACCTTTCGGCTTGTTCAGGAGATAGTACTTCAACTTAGGAAGACGCAGACGTTCCCCGTCCAGCAGTACGACGTCGGAATCAGGCTGAACGAGATGGCCAGGATTGACAGCGATGTCATTGTTGACCGTGACACGCCCGTCACGGATGTAAGCTTCACAGTTACGACGTGAATCAACCCCTGCGGTCGCCATAAATTTCTGTAACCGTTGGCCGGCCCCGGACACACCGGCTGGATCCGGCTTCCCCGACCGACGTTTTGTGGGGGTGCGACGAGGCATGATGATGAGTTCCGTTAATGCAAAGACGTTCAGTAAGTGATCCGGTCAGCGAGCCATTCTACTGCTGCCTATCAGCGTGGTCGCCTGGATTCGCGATAATTCGCTGCTGAAAACCCATCGTCTCACCGCAAGAATCGCTGCGCTCATTTCCAGGAACCACGCGAGGCCCGCGATCTGAGGGATTCGCATTGGTGCTCCGGCAGGTTCATGCCTGTTCGAGCAATGTTCGGAGAGTGGGGGCAGGTCCTGGCTCGCGGAGGCAATGGATGATGGGCTCTGGAACGTCCACCGCGGCCAGGAATCAGCGTGATTCGTTGTCATCTCAAAACCAGCAGTCCTCCGCACCGGACCAGTCGCGCGATGGATTCGTTGACCGAGGCTGGTCGTTCATTCTGCTGGAGGATGCGCCGCGGATCGTCTATATTCCGCAGGGATTACCTCGTTCGACTGACTGTGGCAGACGCTGGAGCCAGCGAATCCAGCAGACGAGATGGCATTGCCGGCCATGAAGTACGGATCACGCCCGGAATTGCGGCAGCTGCAGTGTACAATCTTTTCAGTCGAACGTCGAAAATGCGAGGTTCAGGCTTTGTCCACCCTGTTGCCAAACAGGGAAAACTGTCCTTTCTCTGCGAGTCTGTTGATGGGTCGGATTTCATTTTTCCTCCTGATGACTTCGTGTGTTTTGTTCACCAGCAATCATTCGTTTGCTCAACGGCAGGCCGATGATACTGCGTCTGCGACGACTGGCGGAACAACCGAAGGACTCGGTGGACTGACAACTGAGGGTATTGCCGCGGGTAATACTGGCAGCGATACAGGTGGTACGCCGGGTGCAAACGCGGTTCAGGAATTCATCGGTGGTGCGAATACCGAAGGTTTTGTCGGCGGTGCTCGTGAATCGACCACCAATTCTGCGGTGGACCGCTTCTTTCGCGAGATCGTCGGTGGAGAGGTCCCTACCGGCGGAACACAGGAATCCTCCTCCGGCAGTCCACGGAGAGTGCCGGTCACACTGCGTCTGGGATTCAATGCGCCAGCTCCCCGGGCAGCAGTCGCCATGGCAGGCGTTTCGGGAATTTCGCTGCAACGATTCTTTTCAGCTCGACCAGACCTGCAGGGGATCAGCGTATCGATGGACGATGCCGGCATGGCCACTCTGGTCGGTCCCGTGTCGGAGTCATCGACGCGTCGACTGGCTTCGAACCTGATTCGAATGCAGCCAGGCGTCAAACGGATCCGAAATCTCATCGAAGTGGTCGAGACGGGTTCAACGGTGAATTAATTTGATGCCCCGGGCGCCGTGGAAACAGTCGGTGCCATCATCGGAGTCGCGGGCTGTGGCCAATCCCAGGGTCTCCAACATACTGCTGCGACTGGCCCGTCATCTGTTCTCGAGTGAAGCGCATCAGGACCGATTCATCAGTTCCCTCATGAATCCGGTGGAAAAACCGACCGCTGTTGTGTGGACAGAAACACGCCCGGAGACCAGCCCATTCCTGCCAGATCCTTCCGTCAGCTGGCAGCCCGATTACGTTGACTTCGTATCAATTGACCAACGACCTGGGAAACACGATGTTCATAGCAACGGTGATATCTATTGTCTGGATCCGTCGTCAGTTTTTGCGTCCCAGGTGCTGACGGCAGTTCCAAAGACACACAGCATCATTGACCTCTGCGCGTCCCCTGGAGGCAAAGCGGTTCTGGCGTGGCGACGATTGAAGCCTCAACACCTTCTCTGCAACGAAGTCATTGCCAAACGAACCGGAGCATTGATTTCGAATTTGAAGCGTTGTCGCATCAGACCTGTCCAGGTGTGTTCACTGGACAGCAAGGTCCTGGCCGACCAGGTGGGCGCCATGGCCGATCTGGTGATCGTGGATACTCCATGTTCGGGACAGTCATTGATCGCGCGCGGCAAAAAGTCTCCCGGATGTTTTCATCCGGCCACGATCAATATGAACAGCAACCGCCAGCGGCGCATTCTGTCGAATGCCGTTAAGCTTGTTGCCCCCGGTGGATATCTGGCCTATATGACCTGCACTTATGCAATCAAAGAAAACGAGCGAAATCTTGACTGGCTGCTCAAAAAGAACCCTCAACTGCAACCGGTCAAGGTCCCACTGCTGACAACATGGCAAAGTGAATACTCAGATACTGCCTGCTACCGGTTGTGGCCATTCGATTCCGTGGGTGCCGGAGCATTCGCGGCACTGTTGCGGTCTGATGTGGACGAAGGGGCGGGGACACGCTGGCACTGGCCACGAGTCGTTTGGGATTCTGAAAACAATGAGCGATCGTTCAGGCGGGCAGGGACGCGCCGGCAGCTTTGATGCGTGCCATCCTGTGGACTGCCCGTTCACACCGCGGGAACGGTTTCCCGGGATTCTCAAACCACAGCTCAGAACGCTGACTCCTGGCCGCGGCGGAATTGAGACAGCCATCATCCATTGCCCCGCAAGCCAGGACCCGCCGCGACTTGTCGAAACCTGCTCCCATACAACATGCAGCCGATCCTCCACCGATGAAAATCAAGCAAGCCCTCCATTCCACCGGACAGTTGTCACTCAATGTCGCCGAAGTCGGGTCAGAAGGTCCCCTGCTGGTGATGTTTCACGGAGTCACGCAGCGCTGGCAGACGTTCATCCCGCTCATCTCGACCCTTGGCCTGCGACATCGGTTATGGCTGGTCGACGGACGAGGTCACGGGGAATCAGATCGAGGCGTCGGATACCGTGTCGTTGACTATATTGAAGACGCCTGCGACCTGATTCGACAACTCAATGTGCCGGTCTCGGTGTACGGGCATTCCCTGGGTTCCATGGTGGCCACTGGTGTGGCCGCTGAACTCGGAAGCACAATCACTGCCGTCGTGATGGAAGACCCGCCGCTGCACGCGATGGGCGAGCGGATTGGAGAAACCCATCTGCTCAACTTCTTCAAGGCAATGTCTAAGTTTGCCGGGACGAATCAGGATGCAGGTGAAGTGGCAGGAAAACTGGGAGACGTCACGTTTCACGACCCGGTGAGCGGTTCGGACATCCGTCTGGCAGACGTCCGCGACCCCATTCAGCGTCGGTTCAGCGCAGCCTGTTTGACGAAACTGGATCCAGCGGTGTATGAGCCAATTGTCGCCGGGCGGTGGCTCGATGGCTACCACGTCGAACGCGTGTTCCGATCAATCGTTTGTCCATCCCTGCTGCTGCAGGCAGATGTCGCGGCCGGGGGCATGCTGACCGAAGCAGACGCTGAATACGTTGAGTCACTCAACAAATCGCTGGTCCGCATCCCATTTTCCGGGATTGGTCACACCATCCACACAGGGGCCACACAGGCTCTTCTGAATACAGTCGTCGCATTCCTGGAATCCATCGCCGGTTAACAACCGTGGTTTTTCTCATTCCAAATGACTCAGCGACACATTGAGAATCGGTCGATCGCCTGCCGGGGCTGATCATCGGGATTGCGGTCGATTGGGTAATCCGAGTGTTCGCTCATTCGCGTTACCGTGGTCACTGCTGAGATCAGCAGAAATTCATAATGCCGCTCGAACGTCATCGAAAACCATCAATCCAACCCGGTCAGGTTATATGCGTGGGATTGGCACAGATGGATCTGTCGCGCAGGATCAATAACAACCCGGCAACTCGCTGGACGGCAGTTTCAGAGCATCGCAGTGAACCGTCGCCGGATGGTATTCACGAAGGCAAGGCATCGGAGCGCTGCTTCGGCGAGTCAGCTGCGGGCGACAGCCTCGAAATTACGAACGGAACAAGCGCGCAAATCGCCGGCGGGATTTCCGGACTCAACGGTCCAATCACGTCAGCTGTGACAAGCGGCCCCGGACAAGCGGCCCGTGCAGTACAAACCGGCAGAGACCGACCAAAGCCACGTTGCAAAACTGCAATTTTCGCAGGAATTCAGCATCAATTGTCGAATTAGCGACTTAGAGTCCATGCGACAGACGGAATTCGTCGGCATTTGGACATTGCGTTATCTGGCAAGGCTTGCCCCTGCACTTTTGCCCGTTGCAAAGGATAAACTGGACAGGCGGCGATCGTTCAAGATGAAAGATTGACCGGAGACTTGAGATGCTTGTGCTCAGCAGAAAAAAAGACGAAAAAATCGTCATTGGCGACAACATCACCTTGATGGTTATCGAGATCCGCGGAGACAAAGTCCGACTTGGAATCGACGCTCCACGTGACGTCGCGGTGCACCGTGAAGAAGTCTACGAAGCGATCAAACGCGAAGCAGAACAAAAACAGGCCGAGTAGAACGGCAAGTGGATGCGCAGCGCCAGCGGCGCTGGCGTCCGTGTTCTCTGACGCGATCATTTGATCCGCTGTCGTGGCAGTTTCATGGTGAGCAATTCACAATAACTACATGCTGTATGTGCACGCACCAGTCCGGTTTGCCCATTGATCGACGCTGATCCCCGTCGTTCTCCGCCGAATCGTCATCGCCTCGCTGGCCAGTTCACGTGCGATCGTAATCCAGCTCGACGGCCCGCCGCCGTGTCAAGCATTGACTCAGGATATCAATCTCCGTCTGCCGCGGCTGCGTCGGGCGAAATGGCTGGTGACGAGTAGCCAGCCAGACGGCTGAACACACCCAACCGCCTCTGAGCCAGCAAAATCAAAAACGCGGGGACCATAATCGGTCGTACCAGAAACGTGTCCAGCAGGACTCCAACGGCCAGAGCAAACCCCAGTTGGTCCATCCCGACCAGACTTCCGGCCAGCAGAGATGAGAATGTTCCGGCCATGATGATGCCGCAACTGCTGATGATACTGCCAGTCTTCTGCAGCGCGACCGTAATCCCGCCGACGTCACCATGCCAAACAGTTTCTTCCTGGATGCGCGTCATCAGGAAAATGTTGTAGTCCTCGCCCACGGCAATCAGGATGGTGAAGAGGAACAGAGGCACTTTCCAGTCAAGTCCCGCAAAGCCGGACGGATCCATCGCCCAGAAAACCATGAATGTGATCCCCAGCGTTGCCAGGTAACTCAGGAACACCGTGAACATCAAATAAGCGCAAACGCCGGGCCGCTTCAACAGAATCACCAGAATGGCAAACACGCCCAGCATCACCAGCGCGTCGATACGAATTTGATCGCGATCCGTGACCTCTTTGAGATCGCTGAGATTCGGTGTCGCTCCGAGGAATGCGAACTCCGCATCGTTGATTTCTTCCGGGAGGTAATTTGCAAATCGATCCCGGAATTCACGGAACTCTTCGATGCTGTCTCTGGCGAACGGATCGGAATGGAGGACCAGTTCCAGACGGGTCACCGACGGATCTGTGCTGCTGGAGAACTGTTTTCGTCCCAGAGTTTTGGCCGCGATCCGGGCCGCCCGGCTTAAGTCTCGTTGCCCGGCCGGATGCGTCATGGACCGCACCGTATGCAGCCCCAGTGCTTCCTTATCTTCCAGCAGATTTTCCGTCAGTTTTCGAACAATTCGGTTTCCGGTCAGGTCACCCGGTGCATTGAAGTCGACATTCTCTGCCGTGACCAAAACATTCAGCAGGCCACTTTCGCCGGCAGGAAAATGCGCGGTCAGGGCGCGGGCCCCCTGGACACAGGGCGATGATTCGGGGAGCTCTGTCAACAGGCCATAGCTCAGGTGGCCGAACCATGAAACGCCCGCCGCTGCGAATGGAACCAGCAGCAGAATGCTGCCGGCCCAGAACGTGAATGGCCGCAGCGTGAGCAACTGCCCCATCCGAATCCAGCCGCGCTGCAGCAGATTGGCCTGCGCGATCCGTGTCGGCATGTCGGAACGCGCGATCCAGCCCGTGGGACCTGTCACATGTTGGCGGGCCACATTCGGCCAGAATGCCCAGCGGCCGAATAATCTCAGCAGCGCGGGCGTGAGCGTCAAGGTGGCGGCCAGACAAATGGCCAGACCAAACGTAATCGCGATCCCGGCCTGCCGGAACTTCCCGAACTCGGCAAATACCATCATGCCGATCCCGCACATCACGGTCCCGGCACTGGCAGTGAGCGCTGCTCCAACACGCTCCAGCGTCTGCGAGACCGCTTCTTCGATGGTGGCACCTGTATCGAGCTCCTCCCGATAACGGGCAATCAAAAACAGGCAATAGTCGACGCCGGCCCCGTACAGGATCACCGTGACATAGGTTTCGATTCCGTTGAACAGCGTGACCCAGTTCTGACCGGCTCCTATGGCGAGTATCGAGAGCGAGGTGAGAGTGGCCACAACGACCGTCGCCAGCGGGATGAATGCGAGCAGTGGAGCACGGTAGATCATAATCAGCAGGACCACGACCAGAATCACGGTCCACTTTTCCGTCGAACGCGCGCTGGAGTCAGATTCGCGAATGATGTCGCGTCCGAATGTCGCCGAACCGCTAAAGGAGATGTCGAGGCCCGCAGGAATCTCTCCGCTTGTTCGATGTGGAATACGTCGAATCCTGGCCAGCTCCGCTTCGACTTTGGCAATCAGCAGCGCGTTTTCCTGATCGAGGAATTCAGTGGTGAGTTGCAATATGATCAACGAAGCCTGGTGATCTTCGCTGTCGAACAGATTCCCTGTGCCCTTCGCTTCGCGCCAGTGCAGGCGAGAGACAACGTGGTCGCTGTCGTCGTCGTGTGAGTCCTTCCCTTCCGGCAGATCGCATGCATTGCGCAGCCCAGGAACCAGTGTCTCCCGAATGAAATCTTTGTCCGGCTGTTTGAGTCCTGCGGACGGACCCTCTCGGCGCACAACGAGCACTACATTGCTGGCGAGTGTATCGTCGAATGCCCGGATGAACTGCGCTTCCGCCACGCGGCTGGGCGCCTCCGGAGGCAGGAATGCAAATTCACCGTTCTCCGCGACATCTGCCCACGGAGGCGCCAGCGCCAGCGAACCGGCCAGCAGCACAATCCAGGTCGCGACCACGAACCCGGCGTGGCGTGATGAAAGTCGCCCCAAAAATTGAAACATGAATCGACGGACGCGGCGATGAGAAACAAAAAGGCGACCGGAATCCCCGTATCTGGCCACCCTGACGGTCAATCAAACGTGTTTTGGGACACTATCTGCCCCCTCAGGCGAAATCAACGCCGAACACCAGCTTCACCACCTGGCAGGAAAAAGGGGACCGTGATTTGAAGCATCAGCCGACCAGGTAAGCATTTCCGATGCAGCAGCCACAGCAACTCAGGCAGAGAAACCGTTGTTGGACCAGTCAGGTTGATAAAATAGTGGTCAGAATCACATCGTGGACATTTTATGTCCCGCTGCCGACATCGTCCCCGGATCCATATGGATAGAACATCCGGCCAATCTCTTCGCTGACTCGCAGCAGATATTCTGATCGAAAGCTGTCGTAGCTGACTTCAGACGCAGAACGAGGACCCAAACGCGGGAACTCCGACGACAGATCCTGGTTGAAGATTCGTCTGCCTTCCCCATCCGCCTTCATTTCATACACGCTCACAATGGCTTCGGTGCGGCCCCGAAAGAGGTGCCGGCTGTCATGTTCGTACAGCGAGAAATCGCTGACGTCGACGTACACAACGAATGTGGCGTCGAATTCGGCACCCACTTCATCCGGAGTATCCCAGTCCGGATTCTCTTCCAGCCAGACTCGAACTGCTTCTGAATTCACGACTTCGACGTGATTCTGCTTTAAGCGAGCAGCGACACCAACGGCCAACAGATGGTCGATGCTGTCGTACTGATACTTGAGTTCATTGGCGGCATATGACACCACAGCCACTCTCACACCCCGGTCCGTGAACGACTTATTCGTTTGCTTTTCGAAAACCGGCTCCAGCTGAGGAGGTCCGCCGATCAGGTAACCGAAGAAGATCAGATAGTTGCAGCCGGAAAGACAACTCAGCATCACAGCCAGCACACAACATCGTGCCGGAACACGGACAACGCGCAGGATTGACGAATGTCGGGTACGCGTCCGCTGATGGGACGAAAGAATCTGTGACGTCATATCGTTTGTCCTGGAGCCGAACATCTCGTGCAAGTCCCTAGTAAATCGTGTCACTCAATCGATGATCGTGAAATAACTGACTGGCCTGCAACGCAACCCGATTCAACAGGTTTTCTACAAACATGTCGTCAGATCGGGATTCTCGTGGTACCGGATGGATTTCCGGGAATTTCACGCGGAGATCACGTTCGAATGCTTTATGGACAGGTATCGAACTTTCGGTATCGATTTCGTACACCTTGACGGATCCTTCACTGCGTCCGCGGAGCAGGTTCGCGCTTTCGGGTTCCAGATAGCTGAATGTCCGAAGATCCAGATGCATCACGTACCGAGCTTCGAAATGTTCGGCCAGTTCGGAGTAGTCGCCCCACTCACCGTGATCATCGTACCAGGACGCCACATCGTCGGACGAAACGACATTGATCTCGCGGCGTTCGAGGTTGCGGGAAATGCGGTCCAGAAGTTCCAGCTGGACCGACGGAAAGTCAACAAGGATATTGTGGGGTGCGGTGCAGATGATCAGTAGTCGGTCATCTGACTCGCTCAGGTTCGTTCCGGTCGTCTGCTCAAAGGATGAGGTGGATTGGGGGTCACCCATTACCATTTTTCCCACGGCAACCATGAATCGGCATCCGCAAAGCCCGGGCAGAATCAGGGCGGTGCTTAGCAGCAGCATTCGCGTCACATGGCCTGACGGCCTGGATTTTTCAACCGGATTCATCATGCCGCTCCAACAACATCCGCACGCGCACTCGATACTCTCGTCACAGAATGGCAGTTCGAATCAGCCAGACACCCGTGGCGATGAGCAAATAACAACCGGCCATACCGAGAAACAGAACTTCCGGTTGCCGGGTCAGCAGCGACCGCCCGGTGAGTCCGGCAATGACGGACCACGGAAAGACAATCACTGCCAGAACGACTGCCAGCATCGGACCACACGGGTTCGCCCGCCACGCCTGATCGGCCTGACCTCGAACGAGGTGAGCAAAACTGGTTGTCATTCCACACTGAGGACATTTCCAGCCCGTCAATCTCAGAAACTGACATTCCGGAAGGCCCAGCTGCTGATGAGTTCCGTATCCCTGGATATTCGGCTCCAGACAGAAGGCAACCACGAAGACAACGCCGATTCCTGCAGCGATGGCAACCGCGATCAGTCGGGCCTGCCGATCCAAACGATGGGAGTATGAATGCATGAGCAGCTGTGCCGTTCCGACAAGTACCAGTCCCCATCCGCCGGCTCAAGAGCAGAAACTGCCTGCTTCAGGGCCGGACGGGGCACCTAAGCAGATTGTGCCGAAGACTGGATCGGAATTCGAATCTCGTTGCAAAATCTGCCGATTGGAGCGGTCACCGACGGGCTCGTTGGAATGGGGACGCTTTGGCGTGCAGGCAAATCGACAAGTGTCCTCAAGCGACGTTCAGTCGTTCAGGACTTCGCCAATCCGCTCGGTGATGACCTGCAGCATTCCGTCGTGAAGCCCGAACGGAGCCGTCACTTTCCACGTGACGTTCGGATGAGCCGCGGAGGCCGCCGCGACGAGCCGCGGGATGTCCAGTTTCCAGTGTCGGCCCGGCGACAGGAAATACGGAAAGACAATGATTTTTGATGCGCCTCTGGCAACGCAGCGATCGAATGCCGCGGCAATGTCCGGCTGAGCCAGCTCCATATGTGCTGGTTCAACGATCCCATAAAGACCGGTTTCGGCGAATCGTCCGGCGGCAACCAGAAGAGTCTCGTTGCTTTCCAGACGGCGGGAACCGTGATCCACAATAATGATTCCAATGACCTGGTCCGTCATGGAACCGACCCTTCCGTCCCCGTCAGCAGCTTCAACACCTCGTCGTTTCCGGACGGAAAATCCAGTCCGTTCAGAGAACTGAACGGCACCCACCGAAAGCGATTAGTTGCCGAGGCCAAATCAGGCAGATCGGGACTTAAACCACATTGCCAGAAATCAAGTTCAATCAAACCGTGCTTGTATTTCTGAGTCGTGGTCAACAGGTGGCTGCGAGGAATCACCAGCAATCCGGTTTCTTCCCGACACTCACGGACGACACATGCGCGCGTGGTCTCATCGGGCACGCATTTACCGCCCGGAAACTCAGCCATGCCGGCCAAAGGAACCCCTTCGGGCCGGATTCCGATCAGCACGTGGCCGGCGGACTCAATCACGCCGATGGCGACTCGAACGGGACCGGACAAGGCAAACTCACCTCAGCAAAAAACTGCTCATTTCAACACGACCGGGTGGGCTACTTCCTAGCCGCAACAGGTGCCGGCGGAGCACCCATTTTGCTGAAACCACAATCCACGTGCAGAACCTCCGCACTGATGCCGCTTGCGAGATCACTCAGCAGGAACATTCCGCTCTTCCCAACTTCCTCCGCAGTGATATTGCGTCTCAGGGGAGCCACACCACTGTAGAGATCCAGCATCTGCTTGAAGTCACCCACGCCCATTGCACTGATGGTGCGGACTGGTCCGGCACTGATTGCATTCACACGACATCCGTCCGGTCCCAATTCACTTGCCAGGTACCGAACACCGCACTCCAGCGCTGCCTTGCACAGTCCCATGAGGTTGTAGCCTGGAATCACCTCTTCGCCTCCAAAATAGCTGAGCGTGAGGATGCTGGAATCGGCACTCAGGATATCACGTCGTTTGGCAGCCCCGGCAACGGCCAGCAGACTGTACGCACTAATTTCCATCGCCTTACTGAAACCGGCTCGACTGCTGTTCCAGGTGGGCCCGGTGAGATCTTCCGGAGGTGCAAATGCGATGCTGTGGAGGATAAAATCAATCGTGCCAAACTCTGCGGCAGCCTTTTCCATCACCGCCGCGATCTGGTCATCGTCACAAACGTCACAGGGAACAAGAAACTTTGCCCCCATTGGCTCGACCAGTTTGCCGACTTTCCGTTGATTCTTCGGGCGGTCGCCGACATCCGGCAGGTGAGTGAATGCAATTTCCGCACCTTGTTCATACAGTTTTTCTGTAATGGCCCAGGCAATGGAACGCTCATTGGCGATCCCCAGAACCAGTCCCTTTTTTCCTTCAAACAATCCCATGGCAGTCGCTCTTGGTAATTCCGAACAGGTTTTCAATCTGACTTTCATGCGGAAGGATAGGTCAATTCCCACGACGCAGGAAGGCTGGCAACCCCTACGTGGCTGGGCCGGCAGTCCCCCGACCCGTCGTCGCCCCAGGGCATTCGCGAAGCACTCCGCATGGCGCTCGCTCGTCGGTTCCCACGCTCAATGTCCGACTGAGGTGGACAGATGCATCACTCACCACGGCGTCAGACACCAGCAATTCGCGGATACCTGCCCCAACGCGACGGATTTTGGACCGCGTTTTGCGTATCCTCTGGACAGAGTCTGCGCTTTCGTTGAATTGGTATCGACATGTCTGCTCAACCCGGCGAATTCGTCCCCGACAAGGACCTGACAGCTGGTAGTACTCGTTCCGTGCTGGAAATTGTCAGGTCACGGCGGCGGTCTCGCAGGCGTCGACGCCGGAAGTGGCCGGCCTGGATGACAGCGATCAGTAATGCTTTCAGCCGAATTCGGCGGTTTGTGGCCGAGTCGGTCCCGGCATGGACTCCGCTGAATAAGCAGCAGCTCGTGACAGGATCCGTCAGTTTCGTTCTTCATGTTCTGGTCGCGGTCCTGCTGGCGTTGTGGGTCCTGCCACCCGAGTCAGGCCTTTCGATTCACACGATCCTTGCCGTGCCTGTATCGAAAGAAGAAGCGGAACCTGTGGAACTGTCCGAAATCATTCAGCCGGACTCGCTGCAGGAACAGGAATTCGATAATTCGGTCCAACGAGTTCTTGATGTCATCAAAGACACGACCACCGACCTCGCCACGATGGATGTCGATCGGGATCCGCAGCTCGAACTTCAACCGACGAAACGTGACATGGAGGCGCTCGTCAAACTGGGTGAATTTGGTGGACGCGCTGCATTCGGTAAACAGGCGGCCATTCAGAAATACGGTGGTACCGCAGAGAGCGAACGGGCGGTGAATGCCGGACTGAGGTGGCTCAGGAAAATCCAGCAATCAGATGGTTCATGGAGCTTTGGAGCGCCTGGGGCGGGAGCCCGGCCTGGACGTCTCGGATCAACCGACATGGGTTCAACTTCGCTGGCTGTGCTGTGCTATCTGGGATCCGGCCATACACACAAAACCAACGGACGATACCGGGAAACAGTGACCAACGGTTTGAAGTACCTGATGGAAAATGCTCGTGCCGATCGCACCTCGGCCGATCTGCGTGGCAATTATCAGGGAAATTCGGGGATGTATGTTCATGGGCTGGCAGCTATTTGTCTGTGTGAAGCCCATGCCATGGAGCCGGACGACCAAAAACTCACACGCCTGGCACGCAAAGCCATCAAGTTCATCGAGAAGACGCAGGATAAAAAAGGCGGTGGCTGGCGCTACGAACCGGGACAGCCGGGCGACACATCCGTCGTCGGCTGGCAGGTGATGGCCATGCAAAGCGCCAAGACCGGCGATATTGCGGTGTCGCCGGGTACCGCCCGCGGAGCCGAACATTTTCTGGACGAAGTCCAGACTGACAATGGTGAACGCTACAAATACATGCCTGGTCGACGAGGCGATGCGACGCCATCGATGACGTCGGTCGGCCTGCTTTGTCGCATGTATATGGGTTGGCACCGTGATCACACCTCGCTGCAACGAGGTGTCGCGCATCTGTCGGCCATCGGACCAGACTCTCAAAACATGTACTACAACTACTACGCAACTCAGGTGATTCATCACTGGGGCGGCGAGGAATGGAGCAAATGGAACGAGGTCATGAGAAAACAGCTGGTGTCCCGACAGATCACCGATGGCCCCGCGGCCGGCAGCTGGAGTCCCCTCGGACCACATTCTGATTCCGGCGGGCAAATCTACCAGACGGCATTGAGCCTGCTGACCCTGGAAGTCTATTACCGACATCTGCCCATCTATCGACAGCTCGAGAGTCAGTGACCGCTCTGCATCGCCAGAAGTTCAGGCCGGCCCCGCGAAAGTTGAAAAGAACCGCGGAATCATGAGTCCCGACTGCACACTCAGCACGAATGAACGCATCATGAATAACGAGCATTTGCGGACGTCGATTCTGCAAAAGTATTCCTGGTGCGGTCGCATTCGCCGTCGAGGTGTGGAAATATAGTGAGAGACACAAATGCACCGTCGATCAGGCGGTGTTTTCAATGGCGAGACGATAAGGGTCAACGTGCGCATTCAAGCACGCAATAATTGGATTCTGTACGGAATTGCCTTGTCGCTGGTGCTGCCCGCCGTCGGCAGTTGGGTGTCATCAGTCTTCCTCCCGGGGTCTCGTTTTGAACATCCTCCCATCCATTCACTGATTGAAGCGGCTGGAGGGTTGATGGCTATCGCCATCGCCGGAATCCTGATCGTTGAACAACCGCGCAAAAGTCGTGCGAACCACTATCCATGGATGGCCAGTGGGCTCGCCGGAATGGGGGCTCTCGACCTGTTCCATTCTGCAGTGACGCAGGGCCCGAACTTCGTTTGGCTTCACAGCACAGCCACGTTCATCGGTGGAACGCTCTTCGCCTTCGTTTGGCTGGGGTCCAGTGGGCTCTCACCGCGTACGTCCCGCTTCCTGCCGTGGCTTGCACTCGGATCCGCAGTTGCCTTTGGCACATTGTCGTGTGTCTTTACGTCGCATCTCCCGCCGATGGAACATGACGGGCAGTTTACGATTGTGGCGCGAGGCCTGAATATTGGAGGCGGTTTGGGATTTCTCGTCGCCGGAGCATTTTTTGTCCGCAGCTTCCACCAGCACAGGGATCACGAAGACTGGCTGTTTGCCGTCCATACGGTGCTGTTTGGAGCTGCCGGAATTTTGTTCGAACTGTCAGTCTTGTGGGATGCGGCGTGGTGGTGGTGGCACATTCTGCGGCTGGTCGCTTACCTGGCCGCACTGGCATTCGCGGTGCGAATCTATCTTGATGCCGAACATGAACTCATTACCGTCAATCCGCAACTGTATGACCTGAATCGGAATCTTGATCAGACAGTTGCCAACCGTACGGCGGAATTAAGTCACGAACGTTTCCTGCTGCAGACGATGCTTGAGCATTTGCCGGACGCGATTTACTTCAAGGACGTTGCCGGGAAATTCACTCGAGTGAGCCGAGCACTGTCCGATCATTTCGGGTGTGAGCCGGAGGACGTCATCGGCAAGTCAGATGAAGATCTGTTCCCGACCGGGTACGCTGCCCGGACGCGCGCCGACGAAGAAGAACTCATGCAGACGGGGCTGCCGCTGATCGGCAAGGAGGAAAATCCTCACTGGACTCAGGACGTCGCGACATGGGTGTCGACGACCAAACTTCCGCTGCCTGATGAAGAAGGACGGATTGTCGGGACATTTGGGATTTCGCACGACATCACTGTGCAAAAAGAAGCGGAGGCCGTCTTTCGCAGTGTGATCGATGCGGCTCCGAATCCACTGTTGCTGGTGAGCAGCAATGGGACAATCCAGCTGGTCAATACGGCAACGCTCGAACTGTTTGGCTACGGACCTGATGGTTTGATCGGTGAGTCGATCGAAGTGCTCGTGCCGGACAGGATTCGGTCGCGGCATGAAGAATTGCGGAACGAGTTCTTCCGGAATCCTCAAAAACGAGCGTTAGGTGCCGATCGTCAGCTCAGGGGAAAACATCGGGATGGTCACGAGATCCCTGTCGAAATCGTGCTGAACCCGGTCCGGCTGAAAGGGAAAACCACTGTATTGGCAAGTGTCCTCGATATCACGGCACGCAAACGAGTGGAGGAAGCACTGGTCTCCGCGAAACAGGCGGCCGAAGCATCCAATCAGGCTAAAAGCAATTTTCTCGCCAACATGAGTCACGAGATTCGCACGCCGATGAACGCCATCATCGGAATGACAGAACTTGTCCTCGATACAAACCTGGACGGTACACAGCGCGAGTATCTCACCATCGTCACTGATTCTGCTGAATCTCTATTGACGATCATCAATCAGATTCTGGACTTCTCAAGGATCGAAGCCGAAAAACTGGAACTCGAAAGCGTTGACTTCGACGTTCGTGATGAAGTTGGGGATACGCTCAAGGTGCTTGGGCTGCGTGCCCACACGAAGGAGCTGGAACTGACATGGCAAGTCCATGCTGATGTGCCACGATGGCTTCGCGGTGATGCCATCCGTTTGCGCCAAATGCTGCTGAATCTGGTGGGCAACGCGATCAAGTTCACAGCTCAGGGTGAAGTCTTTGTTGACATCCAGCTTGACGAAGACGATGGAGAGAAGGTTCAACTGCTGTTTTCTGTCAGCGACACCGGCATTGGGATTCCCGTCGCAAAGCAGGAACAGGTGTTCTCTGCGTTCCACCAGGCGGATTCGTCCACCACACGAGAATACGGGGGAACCGGACTCGGTCTGGCGATCACACGAAGTCTTGCTGAAAAAATGGGGGGACGCTTGTGGCTGGAGAGTCGTCCGGGAGCCGGCAGTACGTTCTTTTTCACCGCGAGATTTCAACAGGCTGTGCAGCCGGCGGAAGAAACAACGTACCCACACCTGCACGGCCGCGCGGCGCTCGTCGTTGATGATAACTCGACCAATCGACGAGTCCTCACCGAAATGCTCAGTCACTGGGGCATGTCGGTGCAGTCTGCCGCAGGCGGTGCCGATGCCATTGAGTCCCTCATGAGATTTAAGCAGGAACACGGAAAGACCCCCCTCATCATCAGCGACGCCGGCATGCCCGGCATGGACGGTTTTACGCTTGTACACCAGCTGAGAATGACCGAGGAGCTGTGCGACATTCAGGTGGTCATGCTTGCCTCCGGCGGTCCACAAAGTGACATCAATCGCTGCGCGGATTTGCAAATCGCGGCCATCCTGATGAAACCCGTCAAACCCTCTGAACTCCGTAACGCGATCTCCCATGCGGTCGACAGCACCTCGACCAGCCTGCAGGTTCCCACCAGCCATCCGAGCACTGAAGATCTCCCTCCCCTGTCACCGCGCCAAATCCTGCTCGCCGAAGATGGAAAGGCAAATCAAGCGATGGCGGTCGGTCTCCTGACAAAATGGGGACACGACGTCAAGGTCGCCAAGAATGGCCAGGAAGCAATTGACATGTGGCGCGAAGGCTCGTTCGATGTGATTCTTATGGACGTGCAGATGCCGGTCCTCGACGGCCTGGAAGCGACTCGCCATATTCGCAGGATGGAACGTGAGACCGGAGACCAGATTCCCATCATTGCCATGACCGCCCGAGCAATGCGGGGGGACCGTGAGCGTTGTCTGGCATCGGGAATGACTGGCTATGTGTCCAAACCGGTGCGTAAAGTTGAGTTGCACCGAGCCATGACAGAATCACAACCGAAATTGCGAACAGGGCCTTCCGCACACACCAGAGCAGCAACCGTCCAGATTGATTTCGAAGCAGCGCTGAGTACCGTTGATGGTGATCAGGATCTGTTATTGACAGTCGTTGAGGCCGCCATGGACGAACTCCCCGTGTTGTCGGAGAAACTCAACAGGGCGTTCCACGAGAACGACGATGAGGCAGTGCGCGAACTGGCGCATACAATCAAAGGTGCCGCCGCTTCACTGTCCGCTTCGCCTGTCGAGGTCCTGGCCGCCGACATCGAACGCTGCGGCGCTGACCGTGATTTGGAGTCGGCAAAACAACCGATGGCAGACCTGAGCGAGGCGATGGGCCGGATCATGGCCGAATGCGAGCGTTTCCAGGCCGAACTCGGTTCGTCAGAGAAACCTGGCGAACCTGAAAATCGTTGAGTGCTCCTGCCAGACGACGGGATGCCTGAATTCGTGTGATGACGGTGTCAGCCTGCCATCGCTTCAGTGAATCGGAGGAATGAATGATGAGCTCCACTGCAGGTCATCCGGTCGTCGCCACAACAATTCAGGGTTGCGTCCGTCTGTGCTGCCTGTCAGCTCTGCTGATCACTGTGTTTCGCAGCGACGGACCGCACCAGTGTCGTGGCCAGGACGTCCCGGAATCAACGTCACGAGCGGATGGGACGGAGCCCACGACGACCGACCACCTGAATTTCGATTCGCGTGATGTGAAGAGCACACAACTGTTCTCCCGCATCAAAGCCTCGCTGGATGCAGTTCGGGCCATCGATACCCACGATCACCTGCAGGCGTTCGACCGGATCCCTGGGCGCGTCATGACCACTCAGGGTCGAGGCATGACTCTGTACAGCCTTTGGTCACACAGCTATCTGACGCGCACCACGCGTATCAGTCCGTGGCCGGCCGACAAATCATTTGACACGTGGTGGAGTGCCGCTCATGACGATTTCGATGATGTTCGTGCGACCAGTTTTTATCGCTACCTCCTGCCCGCATTTCGTGATTTGTACGATGTCGATTTCGATCATATCACCGCCGTGCAGGCCCGACAGCTCAACGATCGGATCTATGCGAACTACAGGACCGACGACTGGCTCCGGAACGTCATCGTCGAACGAGCCAACATTGAACTGATGTTCATCGACCCCTTTTGGAATCGCCTGCAGTTTGCCCGCGAGTACCAGTTCGCGGTGCCCGTACTGAATGTCACCACGATCATGCGCGGCAGTCATCCGGACCGATATGCGTCCGCCTCCGACAGCCCGTTTGCATATGCACAACGAAAAGAGATGAGCACCACGACATTCGATGATTTTCTGGCCGTCATCGATGCCTTATTCGAGGACGCGGTCGCCGCTGACGCAGTGTGTCTGAAATCCACACAGGCCTACGAACGCACACTGCAGTATAATCGTGTCAGTAAAGACCAGGCCTCTGCTGTTTACGGGAGATCGCCGGACAACGTGACGGCGGCTGAGCAGAAACAATTCGAAGATTTCATGTTCTGGCGCATTTGCCAGTTGAGTACGAAGTACGAATTGCCGTTTCAGGTGCACACGGGCGATGCTCGCATTCAGGGTTCTAATCCGATGCTGCTGGTTGACGTGATCGCCGCGAATCCGGAGACGAAGTTCATTTTGTTTCATGGTGGCTATCCCTGGGTCGGAGAAACCGGAGCAATCGCCATGAAGCATCGGAATGTCTGGATTGATTCCTGCTGGCTGCCAACCCTGAGCTATACGATGGCCCGACGAGCGTATCAGGAATGGCTCGACGCCGTGCCATCAGACCGCATCATGTGGGGCGCCGATACGGTCGATGCCGAGGGCATTTATGCGGCGACCGAATTCACACGTCAGTGCCTGGCCGAGGCGCTCACGGAAAAAGTCGGACGTGGTGAACTGCGCGAAGAGCATGCCCACCAGATTGGACGCCAGATCATGCGAGAAAATGCACTCACACTCTTTCCGAAGCTAAAACGCATGCTGTGGCGGACAGACTCGGACTGACGGGCCAATGCGCGCCGCATCATAACGACAGGCTGGAAGACGCTGGATTACTCTGGCAGCGACTCGTCCTGTCTGCTGTGATCAGCCGGGTTCCGGGCTTCCTCGAGGTGGGCGATGAGTCGGCGAACATCCCGGGCGCCGTTGATAATGACCAACACGGACATGCCCCCAAATCCAAACAGCAGGCCCACGAAAACAACCTGCCAAATCAGTTGCCAGTTCATCACGACGCTTCCGCTCTGTGGTTAGTGGGTGGTTGACGCATCAGGATTCGCAGTTTCGTCCGGACTTCCTGACTCCTGGACAGCATCTGGCACGCCCTGATCGGGACGGATCAGCGAACCGAGGACTGTTGATGCCATCGCAATGGCGACAGTGATCAGGCCGATTTGTGGACTGGTCAGCCGCTCCACCCACACACCGGCAGCCGATTGGTATTTCAGACCCACGGCGATTTGAATGGGTTCGAGTGCCAGCAGCATGAGCAGCCCCGACAGCAGGCCCAGCAGCGCTCCAAAGCTGCTGGTTCCTTTCCAGTAGATGCCCATCATCAGGACCACGAAGGCGCCGGTAAAATAGATTCCACCGGTCACCGCCATATAGTCCCAAATGTCCTGGCCTCCCGTGTAAAACAGCCCCCAGTACAAAACATACCCACCCATGAGCACGATCAGAATTCGCGTCAGCCGAACTCGCGATTCTGTCGAGAAGTGCGTCTTTCGCAAGGGAGCCACGATGTCCTGCGTAATGACGGAACTCCAAGTCAGGAAGTACGAGTCGTGCGTCGACATGAACGCCGCAATCATTCCGGCTGTCACAATTCCGATGAAGACCGGGGGCAGCAGCCGGCCCATGAATACAGGCATGGCGTAGAGATTGTCCAGGGCAGGCTTGCTCCCGGGTTCCGACAAAAACAACTCTTTCAAGTCAGCCCCGCCGGGTGTCGTCGTGATAAACACGAGCGTGCAAATCCCCCAGAAAATTGGAATCACAAAGCGGGCCGCGAACGAGAGCGAAGACCAACAATACTGGCGACGAACTGCCTGCTCACTTTCCATGGCCAGAGCTCGTGCCACGGCGGTGGGCCACACGGCGCTGCCGACGAACCCCGTCGTGACAACCATCCAGAAGATGTACGACCAGCCGAATCCCGAACCTTCCAGAGTCGGATCGAATCCGGCAGCGTCCAGCTGTTCCTGCACACCGTTGAAGATGTTGGACCACCCCAGGCGCGAGACTGCCAGGACGGTCGCTGACAGGAGACCGATCGACAGGACCACAAATTGAACGTAGTCGGTCAGGATCACGGAGATCATGCCGCCGAGCGTGGTGTAAATGAGCACGAGCAGCAGCAACGCAATCATGACCCACGTCAGCGCATTGCCTTCGCTGGAAAGCCCTGTGACGCCGACAACAAACATCGACCCGACTTTCAAAAACAGGCCCATATTCAGCACGCCGGCCAGAACCAGTAAGACACCGCCAAGTATTCGAATGTTTTTGTTGAAGCGCTTTTCGTAGAACTCGGGAATTGTCAGCACTTCCATGCGACGCAGCGGCCCCACGATGAATCCTGTCATGCCGACGAACAGGGTGCCGACTCCGGCAATCACACCAATGTGGAATGCGGCAAAGCCACCGGTGAATCCTTTTTGAGCGTTGTACATCACAGTGACCAGGCCGAGTTCGGTTCCGGTCATGGTCGCGACGCCAAGCCAGGTGCCGACTTTTCGGCCGGCCCCGATGTAGTTCTCCATCGATCCGGCGTAACGTTTCACCATCAGTCCGATGCCCAGCGACACCAGCAGATACACGACGACGATGACGGTGTCGATCGTTCCAAAGTTCGTTTGGCTCAGAGCCTGTCTGGCAGCTTCGTTCATACGGATGCTTTTCTCTAACGACGCTGGTCAACAGCTTCGGCCACATGCTGCGAAGTCACGTTGCGGGGATGGGGCTTCACTGCCAGTGCCGGCAGCGTGGTGAGAATAACACAAATGGAATCCGAGGCAGGATCGGCCCAGCACAGCGTCCCGGTTGAGCCGGTATGACCAAAGACGGATTCCGACCGTCCGGGTCCGCCCAGACTGACTCCAAGATCAAAACCAAGCCCGCGCGGACGGATGCCGGGCGGATTGTGATTGGTGATCATCATACGCGCAGTTGCCGGGCGAAGAAACTTGTGCTGCGGATGCAGAAACGCATCCAGAAAAAGGCCAACGTCTCCTGCCGAACCGTGTGCACCGCCCCAGGGCACACCCAGCTTTCGCCAGTAGTCACTGTTCCAGTCCCAGTTAGTGGCAGACGCGTCACCAGATCCGGATTCCGGAGCCGCTTTTTCGACCTGACAACGCATCAGTGATTCCGGCTTCAGCTGTCCCACTCCCAGAGCGGAATGTTTCATATTGAGCGGCCGGCAGACTCTTTCATCCACCAGCGAGGCGATCGAGTGGCCGCTGATCCGACGAGCCACCTCGCTGGCCAGCAGGATCGCCATGCTGGAGTATCCATACCTCGACCCGGGCGCAAACAGCAATGGAGTGCGAATCGCACCCTCGACGAATTCCGCCAGCTCAGCACGACGGGTTCGAAGCTGCCTGTTTTCAGGCAACTGATCGGGCAGACCCGAGTTGTGGGTAAACAGCTGACGCATCGTGACCCGGTCACGTCCCTTTCCGGTGAATTCGGGGATGAATTTATGAACGGGATCATCCAGCCGGATCAGTCCCTTTTCGACCAGGGTCATCACCGCAGCGACAGTAATTGGTTTGGAAATCGACGCGAGTAAGAAGATGGCCTCGTCGTTTTTCGCGGCGCCGAATGACCTCGCAAAGACCTCCCCTCCCTGGCGAACGAACAATGACGCAGCCTCGACCTGGCCGGAAGCGGTCGATTTCTCCAGCACATCTGCTGCCACGTCCAGTTGGTGTTTCCTGACCGCCGCAACCAGCGGCGTGCCCAGAGCGATCCCGAGTCCTGCCTGAAGAATAGTGCGTCGTTTCATCAACCGCCCCTCGCTTACTTCAACCAGCGAATGCACGATGGCGTCGGGATGGAAACAGGATCGCCATTCGCAGCCAGAGCACCTGTCCTGGTATCAATCGCAAAGACCGCCACGTTGTTGCCAGGCATATTGGCGCAGAGCAACCAGCGGTCGTCAGGAGTGATCAGCAGATTCTGGGGTCCTTTGCCGCGACTCGGTTCGATGCTGATAAGACTCAGATCTCCGTCATTGGCAATCCGAAAGATCGCGATGCTGTCGTGGCCGCGATTCGTGCCGTAGAGAAATCGGCCGTCCGTCGTGATTTTAAGATCGGCCGTGTGGCTCGTCCCTGAGAAATCCTCCGGTAATGTGGAGATGGTCTGCCGCAGCGTCAGCCTGCCGCTGTCAACGGCGTAGTCGAAGCACGTCACTGTGTTTTTCAGCTCGTTGATCACATAGACGTGCTTCCCATGAGGATGGAATGTCAGGTGCCGTGGTCCGGAACCCGGCGGCAACCCCACGAATGGCTGATCCTCGTGGGCCACCAGTTTTCCTGATTCGAGTCGATAGATGAGAATCTGATCGATGCCCAGATCGGCAGCGAACACAAAACGGTTGTCCGGACTGACAACAATGCTGTGCGCGTTCGGCCCTTTCTGGCGATTCGGATCCACGCTGGATCCGCTGTGCTGGACAAACGTCGTGGCTTCCCCCAGCGAACCATCTTCTGCAACCGGCAAAGCGGCCACACTGCCGGTGGAGTAGTTCGCGACGACGATCGTCTTTCCCGTCGTATCCACATCGAGGTAGCATGAGGCCGTCCCCCGCGCCGAGCGCCGATTCAGTTTCTTCAGACGGCCGGTGTGTCTCTCAACGGAATACGACGCGACAAATTCATCGCCAGGATCACCGAATTGCTCCGAATCAATTGAATACAGAAATCGCCCGTCCGGCGAAATCGCAAGGAAGAACGGGTATTCAACATCCGTCGTGCGGTGAAGCAGCCGCAACTGGCCGGCTCCGGAATCAAACCGGTAGGCATGAATCGCACCCTCTTCGCCGGACTGGAATGCGGAGACAAACACCAGCGGGTCGTCAGCACGGCTGGACATGAACATCAAACAAAGAGTGAAAGAAATGAAATATCGCATCAAATGTTGTCTCCAGTCGCCGGCTGCGGATTTGCAGGAGGGCTGCTGCAAGTCTAGCGACTTCAATCGCAATGCTCTAACGAAGGCACGTTTCCACTGAAATCGCGCGAACGACACCAGTCGTCCTGTGACCCATGTTTCTGAAAGCATTTCAAAGCAACAAAGGGCAGAATCGAATATTGCACCAGTCTGTGAATGGCGACCTGCCGATTCGGCAGTACAATAGACCGTGGTGAAGAGCAAACCTGGAATCGGCGACAATTGAAACAGTCCGCTATGATGAGAATCCACCCCGTACTTATTATCGTCTGTATTCTGATCGCTGCATCTGCGACTCGGGCTGATGAAGCGCATTCGGACATCCAATTCAACGAACACGTCCGTCCCGTGCTGTCTGAATACTGTTTCGCCTGTCACGGACCTGACTCGGCCAGCCGCAAAGGGGACCTGCGACTTGATCTGCGTGAGGCGGCGATCGAAAGTGGAGCCGTCTCTCCGGGCGACATCGAGAACTCCGAGTTGATTGCCAGAATCACCAGTGCCGATCCGGAACTGGTGATGCCACCACCCGCGTCGCAAAAATCGCTCAGCGCCCGCCACAAACAAATCCTGACTCAGTGGGTCGAGGACGGTGCTGAGTGGCAGAAGCACTGGTCGTTCATTAAACCCGTCCGACCAGCTCTGCCACAAGCTGCGGACGGCGGTGAATGGTCGAGCAACGAGATCGATCATTTCATTCACCTGAAGCATGCCGAATCAGGATTGAAACCAAACGGCCCGGCTGATCGTCATGTGCTCGCACGCCGCGCGGCGCTCGACGTCACCGGGCTGCCGCCAACGCGCGAAGTGCTGAGCACCTTCATCGATGACAACTCTGCCACCGCGTGGGAAGACTATATCGGTCGCCTGCTGGCGTCAGACCATGCGGGTGAACATCGGGCGCGTTACTGGCTGGATGCCGCAAGATACGGTGACACGCACGGAATGCACGTC
>JBDOMX010000237.1:0-11554 GCA_039831615.1 Planctomycetaceae bacterium | reverse complement strand
CGCGAGATGTGGCCGTACCGCGACTGGGTCATCCGCGCGTTCAACTCCAACATGCCGTACGACCAGTTCGTCGTCGAGCAGCTGGCCGGTGATCTCCTGCCGGAGCCAACTCAGGACCAGCTCATCGCGACTGGCTTCAGCCGCTGCAACATCACAACATCTGAAGGCGGGGCGATTCCGGCGGAACTGGATGTCCGGTATATGGTCGACCGCGTTGAAACAACAGCCACCGTGTTTCTTGGCCTCACGGCTGGTTGCGCTGTGTGCCATGACCACAAATACGACCCGATCAGCCAGAAGGAATTCTATCAGCTCGGCGCGTTCTTCAATAACACGACAATCCCCGCCATGGACGGGAATCAGAAGGACACTCCGCCGGTCGTGACATTGCCACCTGCGGAGTTCGAACACGAATGGCATGAGCTGACCGAACGTCGAAAACGCCTGCGTTCCGAACTGCTCGAATCCACGGATGATGTCAGTGAATGGTGGGAGTCCCCCGGACGAGACTTTCAACATCCGGTGATGGAAGACGGCCTGGCGCTGTTGCTTCCGCTGACGGAAGGCGAAGGTCCGACCGTGACACTTCCGCAATCCGCTGAATGGGCGGCCGATCATCCCGGAGGACGCCGTGGAATTCGATTCGGAGAAGGCGGGTCGCTCACGGCCGAGCTGCCAGGACTTCGCACGGATCAACCGCTGACGGTCAGCTTCTGGTATCGAACGCCGGACCGGCTGATGGGAACGACTCTCTTCGACCACACCACGAGGACAGACGCGGAAAAAGCCAGCGAACAACAAACCATTGGCTGGAAAATCGTGGGCAATACTCAGGGAGGCCTGACATTTGAGCTGCACGATGGAACCGGAAAACGAATTCGAGCACTCCTGCCAGGTGAATCTGCCCTGAAACCGCGGTCATGGCAGCACGTGTGTGTCCGCTACTCCGGCGGCCAGTCGAATTCGTCGATCAGTATTCTCGTCAACGGCCGAGCGGGCGTCCTTCGAAATTCCACAGAAGATTTGATTACTGCAGCGGAATTACCAACGACTCCTCTGAACATTGCGACGAATCTGCCCACAGCAGGACTGAGTGACGTTCGCGTCTATCTGCGCTGGATGACGGATGAAGAGTCAATGTTGCTTGCCAGGGAACATGAGCTGAAGAACCTGGGACCAACGGACGAATCGTGGGACCAACTCGATCCACCGCGGCAGGAGCTCGTCAAATCCTTTCACCGTGCGACGGTCAATCCTGAAACCGCTGCCCGGCATCGCGAGTACGCGGACGCTCAACTTCGGCGCGACTATATTTATTCACGATCGACCACGACTCTGGTGATGCAGGAACGACCGACCGATGCACGCGCCTGGGTTCTGGAACGCGGCGAGTATGACCAGCGCCGGGAAGAAGTGGCCCCGTGGATTCCTGCCGTCCTGGATTTTCCTGGTGCAGATTCCCGACCGGTGAACAGCGAAACGAAACCTCGTGCCGCCAATCGGCAGGAGCTGGCTCGCTGGCTGGTGCATCCGGATCATCCGTTGACGTCGCGGGTGATGGTCAATCGACTTTGGCAGTCCATTTTCGGCACTGGCCTCGTCAAAACATCCGAAGATTTCGGAGTGATGGGAGACCGTCCCTCGCACTCCGAATTGCTCGACTGGCTGGCCGTTGAATTCGTGGAGTCCGGCTGGGACGTCAATCATATTCTGAAACTGATTCTGACGTCATCAACGTATCGCCAAAGCGGCATAGTCACTCCAGAGCAGCTCGCGCAGGACCCCGAGAACAGATTCCTGTCCCGCGGTCCGCGTCTGCGTCTGGACGCCGAAGTCCTGCGTGACCAGGCACTGGCCGTCAGCGGGCTGCTGCGTCGAGATCTCGGCGGGCCAAGTGTCAAACCATACCAGCCGGCGGGACTCTGGAAAGTCGTCGCCATTACCGGCAGCAACACGCGGGTCTTCGAACGTGATTCCGGCAACGCACTGTATCGACGCAGTGTTTACAGTTTTTGGAAACGCACGTCTCCGCCGCCGTCCATGGCCGCCTTCAATGCACCCACCCGCGAACAGTGTACCGTCCGCCGCGAGCGCACCAACACACCGATCCAGGCACTGGTCCTGATGAACGACCCTCAGTTTGTTGAATCTGCGCGCCGGCTTGCGGAAAACACGATGCGGGAAGCCGAAGAAGTCCGATCGCGTGCAGACTGGATGTTCATCACGGTCCTCAGCCGGCCGGCCCGACCGGCTGATCTGAACGACATGATCGCCGCTGCCAAAGAATTCCAGTCCATGTTCGAACAGCGGCCGGAGGCAGCTGTGGAATTAATCAACACAGGTGACAGCAAACCGGATGAAACACTGCAGGCAGCGGAATTGGCCGCGTGGACCATCGTGGCCAATACACTGATGAATCGCGATGACTTTGTGAATAAATGAATCATGAACACACACCCCATCGATCAATGGATCAATCTCGAAACCCGGCGGCAGTTTTTCGGTCGCAGTTCAAAGGGACTGGGCGCCGCGGCACTCGCCGGAATGTTCGGCCCGCAATCATTCGGCAACAGCGATGCTGCCAAACAACATCAGCACTTTCCGGCTCGTGCCAAACGCGTCATCTGGCTGTTCATGGCCGGCGCACCGTCGCAACTGGACACGTATGACTACAAGCCTGGCATGGTCGACTGGTACAACAAAGATCTGCCGGAATCGGTTCGGAAAGGCCAGCGACTGACGAACATGACCGCGTCGCAGGCTCGATTTCCTATCGCTCCGTCGATATTTCGTTTCCACCAGCATGGCGACAGCCGAAAGTGGGTCAGTGAACTCCTGCCGAAAATCGGGTCCATGTCGGATGACATCGCCACGGTGCATACAGTCTGGACGGAAGCGATCAATCATGACCCCGCCATCACGTTTATCCAGACCGGCAACCAGATTCCAGGGCGTCCCACCCTGGGAGCGTGGATCAGCTATGGATTGGGCAGTCTGAATCGCAACCTGCCGGAATTCATCGTTCTCAACTGTGAACCTCGCGGCCAGGCATTGTACTCACGACTTTGGGGCAGCGGGTTCCTGCCGTCGACGCACGCAGGAGTGGCATTTCGCGCACAGGGAGATCCCGTCCTGTATCTGTCGAACCCCGGCGGTGTCAGTCCGGAAACGCGGCGACTCATGCTGGACCATCTGCAGTCCATGAATCATCGAATTCACGACGAACTGGGTGACCCCGAAACGCAGACACGCATTGCGCAGTACGAGATGGCTTTCCGCATGCAGTCGTCCGTTCCAGATCTGGTCGATACATCCGGTGAACCCGAGCATATTCTGAATATGTACGGCGAGGATGTACAGAAACCAGGCACGTTTGGCCACAACTGTCTGCTGGCGCGACGCATGGCCGAGCGTGATGTTCGCTTCATCCAGATTTTTCATCGAGGCTGGGATCATCACGGCAGCCTGCCAACCAACATTCGTCGCCAGACCAAAGAGATTGATCAGCCGGCATGGGCCCTGATTCAGGATTTGAAGCAGCGCGGGCTGCTCGACGATACGCTTGTCATCTGCGGCGGGGAATTCGGGCGGACGATCTATAGTCAGGGCACTCTGACAGCAACCAACTATGGCCGCGATCACCATCCGAAGTGCTATTCCATGTGGTTGGCAGGTGGGGGCGTGAAAGGTGGAGTCACTCACGGAGAAACGGACGAGTTTGGCTACAACATCGTTCGCGATCCGGTTCATATCCGGGATTTGAATGCAACGATTCTGCGCCAGATGGGAATCGATCATGCTCGATTCACCGTGCGACATCGTGGACTGGACGAACGATTAACAGGCGTCCAGGAGCTGGCTCGCCCGGTCACGGAAATCCAGTCGTGATTTGTCGCGCGCGGTGGCGATCTGCTCTTCCGGCAGTGCCACGAACCGCGGTTTTAGCACTGTGTTTAGTGCTGGTCGTCCTGTGGAGCACCGTTGTCGCCGCGGGGGAAGAACTGCCCTCATTCGAAACGCTGGAAACAGAGTACCAACGAGACGTTCGTCCACTCGTGAATCAGTATTGCATCAGCTGCCATTCCACCGAACACATAAAGGGTGAACTTGACCTCGAACGATTCACATCGCTGAACGAAGTTCGACGCGGAACAAAGACATGGCTTCAGGTCGTGCAGATGCTTGATCTGGGTGAAATGCCGCCTGTTGATTCGCCACAGCTTTCACTCACGGAACAGACTGAATTGCGCGGATGGGTCGAAAGATACCTGCATGCCGAGGCACTCGCCGGGGCCGGAGATCCTGGTCCGGTTGTGCTGCGACGACTCACCAATGCGGAGTACACGTGGACGATCCGTGACTTGACGAAAGTCAACCTGAGTCCGGTCAGCGAACTTCCGACAGAAGGCGCGGCTGGAGAAGGATTCACCAACACAGGCCACGCGCTGGTCATGTCACCTGGTTTGCTCCGCAAGTACTTTGATGCGGCAAAACAGATCGCCGAGCATGCTGTGTTGGTGCCGGATGGAATTCGGTTCTCACCCCACGCAACACGGCGGGACTGGACGGATGAGATTCTCGCAGAGATTCGAACATTTTATGCGCGGTTCACGGCAACCGAACGACTGGCCACGCACTACGGCCATGACATGGCCCATCTTGGAAACGCCGGAAGACTGCCGCTAACAAAGTATTTCGCCGCGACACTTGCCGAACGCGATTCACTCACAACTGGCGACAGGACAATTGAAGCGGTGGCTGCCGATCGTGGTCTGAATGCCAGGTATCTACGACTTCTCTGGGGCACCCTGACCGGCCGGAATCCATCGCCGGCCCTCGACGACCTGCGTTCCCGCTGGCAAAATGCCAAGCTGGAAGACGCCGAGTCTCTGAGTGCCTGTGTCCTGACCTGGCAGAATGGCCTGTGGACTTTCAACCCGGTGGGACTGCTGGGAAGAAAGGGAAGCCGATCACGGTGGCTGGAACCCATCGAACCGCTGCTGATGCAACAGGAACTGCGTTTCAGCATCCCCCTGCCGGACGACGGTCAGGAATCGAAGGATTTTTCCATTTCGCTCGTCGCAACAGACGCGGGCGACGGCAACGACAATGACTTCGTTCTCTGGCAGAAACCTCGCTTTGTCGTAGATGGTCAACCGGACATTCTGCTGCGCGACGTTGTAGATCGCGCAGCGCCGCCGAATGAACCAGTTGACAACAACGGCATCGACGAAACGTTCGAGACAGCGTCGTCGCAGGATACTGCTCCCCGGACGCTGACGGCTTCCATGTTCGGGACGCACCCCGACGGTGGTAAGGTCGACGACACGTCGCTGTGCGTCCGCGCCCCTGCCGCTATTACGATTCGCGTTCCATCTGACCTTGCCGGCCGTGAATTTGTCACCACCGCAGCGCTCGAACCAAAAACCGGGAGCGACGGCAGTGTGCAACCAACTCTGGCAGCAGGCAGCCCTGATCTCACTTCCGGACTTCTGCCCAGCGAGTTCATCGTGAAGTTTGATGACGTCAACATTGGTGCCGACAGGCGGAGCGTCACGTGGGAGCGGCCGATCCTTGTGAGTCACCACAGTGCGAGTCGAAAACACTTTGAGTCAGCGTTTGACGAATTCCGTAACGTGTTTCCGGCAGCCCTGTGCTATTCACAAATCGTCCCCGTGGATGAAACCCTGACGCTCACGTTGTTCTATCGAGAAGACGATCAACTGGCGCGTTTGATGCTTGACGACGCAGAACGGAGACAACTCGACCGACTCTGGCACGAATTGTACTACGTCAGCCACGAGCCGCTGCGTCTGGTCGATGTGCTGGATTCGCTCCTGGAAACAACCATTGATCACCCGCAGGCCGGAGTCTTCGACTCAGCAGTGAAGTCAATCAATGAACGAGCGGACGCATTTCGACAGGAGCTGCAGGAATCCGAAGCAAAACACATTCTCGCGATGATTGAATTCGCGGCGCGGGCCTGGCGTCGCCCGATCACCAACATGGAAGAAACGGAATTGCGGACTTTGTATCGCCGGTTGCGTGACCTGGAACTGCCGCACGAAGAGGCATTCCGCCTGACGCTCTCGCGGGTCTTTGTCGCGTCACCGTTCCTGTACCGGCTCGAAGTGGCCCCCGCAGGGCCTGCGTCGGCGGCAGTCTCCGACTGGGAACTTGCCAGTCGACTGAGCTATTTCCTCTGGTCTTCAACACCTGATGACGAACTGCGAACGTCAGCCGCCTCTGGACTGTTGACCGGCCGTCCTGACAGTGGAAGCGGTGCAGATTCGAATACTGACGAACTGCTGCGGCAGACGCGACGCATGCTGCAGGACGAACGAGTGCGACGGCTGGCCTCGGAATTCGCCGGACAGTGGCTGCACATTCATCGATTTGATCCGTTCGAAACGAAGAGCGAGACTCATTTTCCCGAGTTCGTTGAACTCCGAAGCGACATGTACGAAGAATCACTCCGGTTCTTTACTGATCTGTTTCAGCACGATGCTTCGCTGTTGAGCCTTCTGGATGCCGACCACACATTCGTTAATGCCCGACTGGCAGATTTCTACGGCATCCCGCAAGTCGAAGGGGATACCTGGCGGCGTGTCGAGGGTATAAGAAAACAGGGTCGCGGCGGAATCCTGGGACTGGCGACGACGCTTGCGAAACAGTCAGGAACAACGCGCACCAGCCCCATCCTGCGAGGCAACTGGGTGAGTGAAGTGCTGCTCGGCGAACGACTCCCGCGGCCGCCAAAGAACGTCCCGCAGCTCACTGACGCCGTACCCGCAGGCCTGACGGTACGACAACTGATCGAACGTCACACCAGTGACGAGGCCTGTGCAAAGTGTCACCGTCGCATTGATCCCTTTGGTTTTGCTCTCGAAGAATTCGATGCCATCGGTCGGCGGCGGCCGACCGATGCGCGCGGTCTGCCGATCAATTCCCAATCAACGCTGCCGGACGGAACGCAGATTGAAGGTCTGTCCGGACTCCGAAGTTACCTTCTGGACAAACGTCGGGACGAATTCCTGCGCCAATTCTGCCGCAAGTTGCTGGGCTACGCCATTGGTCGCGAGTTGCAACTCTCCGACCAACCACTGCTGGACGAAATCCTGGTCCGATTGTCGAAAAACAACTTTCGCTTTTCGGTGGCAGTGGAGACAATCGTTTTGAGTCCGCAGTTCCGCATGATTCGCGGGAGGTCGTATGAGCGGTCGCCACAACCAAAGTAGTCATCACACTCAACGTGATGAACGGCGCACGAAATGACAGGAAACTGAACTTTGGCCGATCGGACGACAGACTAACTCAAACCTAAGCACTCGCTATTCAGGCCCCGATGAAACTGCCGGCGCGAATCCAGGGCAATCCCGCCTGCTCATCACGCGGAGCGTGATGGCTGCTTTCGAGCCAGCGCATCGAACCGCACAATGCGAGATTAAAAACAACAATCTGCGGCTGGCAAAACAAGATTTGCCTGCGTGTTAATCGCCCCAGGAAACGTCACATGCAAACTTACTGTTCCCGTCGAACATTCCTTGGCGGCACCGGCGTTACGATGGCTTTACCCTGGATGGAGTCGCGACCGGTTTGGGGCGATGAATCCTCGTCGGCACCACAAACCGGAGATCAGGCACCCGTCCGTGTCGCAGTCCTGTTTTCCGGCAGTGGATTCCACGCCGGCCACTGGTGGGCCAAAGGAGAAGGCCACGACATGGAACTCGGACCAGTGCTGGAGCCACTGACCGAGTTCCGGGAAAAGCTGCTGCTGGTCAGCGGGCTCTACAACGAACAGGCGCTCAAAGGAAATATTCACAGCTCGCAAACCGGCAATCTGCTGTCCGGTGCTCCGCTTGCCAATGGTGGCGTGATTCGCAGCGGCACAAGCTTCGACCAGGTCATCGCACAGCGGTACGGCCGTGCAACGAAAGTTTCGAGTCTCGTGCTGGGTTGCGAACGGTCGAACCCTGGAATTCACAAAAACTATTCGATGCTCTACAGCTCGCACATTTCATGGAGTTCTCCCACCGTTCCCACTCCGCTGGAACTCTATCCGGCTCTGGCCTTCGATCGATTGTTCCGGGATCACGCGGAACGGGGTGAACAAAGTGTGCTCGACAGCGTGCTGGAAGAAGCCACACGTTTTCGGAAAAAAGTCAGCCGGCGTGATCAACAGAAGCTCGACGAGTATCTCAACTCAGTGCGTGAGGTCGAGCAACGCATTGAGCAGGCCGGTCTGAAGGGTGAGTTGCAGGGGTGGCGACCAACACTCGACAAACCCAATATCCCTCGCCCGCCGGAAGGGATTCCTCAGAATATCGCCGAGCATACGCGCCTGATGTGCGATATTCTGGTTCTCGCATTTCAAACCGACACGACTCGCGTCTGCACATTGAAGGTCAACAACGACCACAGCTACCTTCAGTTCCCCCATCTGGGAGTTGAAGTCGGACATCATGAGCTGTCACACTCGGATCGCGGCGTCCAGTCACCCGACTGGCTGAAAGTGAACCAGTTTTGTCTGGAACAGCTCGCCTACATCGCCCGCAAACTGGATGCGATTCAGGAGGGTGACCGCACAGCACTGGACAATTCGATGCTGATGATGTGTTCCAGCATGATGTCCGGAATTCACGACGCCACGAAGCTGCCGGTCGTGATCCTTGGACGTGGTGGCGGAAAGCTGGAATCCGGCCGAGTGCTCGACTACAGCGGCAGACCGAATCGCAGGATGTGCAGTCTGTTCCTGTCGATGATGGAAAAATGCGGTGTGCATCCGGATGAGTTCGGCGACTCAAACGAACGGCTGGCAGAGATCTGACGACGCACTGTTCGTGAGAGCTGCACCGAAACCGCTCCAACACCGACCAGCCCGTCGCCGATCTTGACAACTTCTACAGGTGATTGATCATTTCGGTCCGCGCGATCACCGATCATCGCGGAACGCGTCCACAGTTTCCCGGAGCCGGCCAACCTCATCTCGCAGCTCCTCCAGGTGTCTCATCACCTGTCGCAGGACTCCGGGAATGTTCACCTCGTTGTGATCATGGTCATGCATCGCGTGCAATTCTCGCCTGGTGGCTTCGAATTGTTGTTCGACCTGTTCGGCAATTCCGGGAAGTTGGGCTTCGTTGAGGTGCCTGATCGCATTTTGCATGTGTTCCATCCGCCGATGGATCTCGTCATGTGGCTGATCGTGGTCGGGAACACGCCGCGGATGGCGTTCGTGTACGTCGTGGTGTTCAGTGGTTTCGTGATGCTGCCACCGACGACGTGCTTCGAGCTCGTGTTCGAGTCTTTCGATCATGCGACGTGCGCCACTCGGACCGTTTTCGTTGCCGTCCTGCGTGTCCCTGCGCAGCAGATCAATGCGTTTCTCCAGCTCCTTTCTAAAACCCTGGTGACGCCGCTGCGGGCCCCGCCGCTCCTGTTCTCGACGTCCGTGGCGTTCGAACTGTTCGGGCAACCTGTCCGGACGGACTTCAGCATCGGAAACCTCTGCTTCGTCTGCGACCACGGCCGCCTCACTTTCCACGACTTCGGCGTTTTCACCGGACTGATCGAATCCTGACGCCTCGACGAAGGCAATCACCGTGAACAATGCGATGACCGTGGGTGCCGGTTTGATGGAAAACATGCTGTGTCCTTTCAGTGGTTTGACACGCTTGGTACTGGAGTGTGCAGTCCATTCGCTCAATGGTCGCAATATTGAGACGACTTGCAACTTCCATCAGCTCCAGGCCTTTTCCGGGCATGGTCGATCTCCTGAACCCCCGAAATCACAGTCGAGGTCCGGCAATCGCTATCTGTCGGACACTTGCGGCTGGTAACATTCAGGAACTTACCGGGGGAGGGGCAACAGTGCTTGAAGTTCCTGGCATTCTCGATCGACAGATTTCTCGTCGCGATTTCCTGAACGTGACCAGGTATGGCGCGACGGCATCGTTACTCAATCAGTCTGTTCTCGGCCAACGTGCAGAGTCTGCATTCAATCCCATTCGGTCCTGCATCCTGGTGATGTTGTACGGTGGCCCCAGTCATCTTGACACCTGGGACATGAAGACGCTGGCGCCGATTGAAATTCGTGGCGAGTATCAACCCATTCAGACCAGCCTGCCGGGCCGCGTCGTCTGTGAGCATTTACCGCTATGTGCCCGCCTGATCGACAGGCTGGCGGTCGTGAGGTCGATGCATCACGGCATGAGCAATCATAATTCCGCCATGTATCAGGCTCTGGCAGGGCGGCAACCCAGGATTGACCTGGATGTACTGGGTGCCAACCGAGCGGAGGATTTTCCAGGTTTCGGGTCAGCCTTGAGTTATGTGACGGACGCCGAACAGACCGAGAGCCGTTCGGATTCGCTGACCAACGTCGCTTTGCCACATGTGATGCACAACGTCGTCGACCTGCCCGGACAGAATGCCGGGTTTCTTGGTGGCGGGCATGATCCATTGCAAATCACGCACGATCCCAATCGTACAGATTTCCATGTGCCGAACCTGAGGCTGCCTCCGGGAGTCAATGAACATCGAATGGAACGTCGCTTGTCGTTACTGCAGTCGCTGCAGCGAGAGTTGACCAGCACGAACGAGGACAGCATTGATGCATATCGCCAGCGAGCCCAGGAGCTGTTGCACAGTGAAACCGTACAGCGTGCTTTTCGGATCGATCAGGAACCGGATCGAGTTCGAAATCGATACGGGCGAAATACACTGGGACAAAGCCTGCTGCTGGCACGAAAGCTGGTGGAGGCGGACGTGCGTTTTATCAACGTGAATGACAAAGTTTACAATGGCCAGGATGCGAACTGGGACAGCCACTCCAACGTCTTTCCTCGACACCGCGAGTTGCTTCCTCCGTTTGATCAGGGGTTCTCGGCCCTCATCGAAGACCTGGCCGACCGGGGGCTGCTCGAATCAACACTTGTGGTGGTCACGGGTGAGTTCGGGCGTACTCCTCGCATCAATGCGAATGCTGGTCGGGACCACTGGCCGGATTGCTACAGCGTCGTGCTGGCAGGCGGAGGCGTGGCAGCCGGCAGTACCTACGGCACAAGCGACCGTTCCGGCGCCTATCCGCTCACAGATGCAGTCACCCCCGGCGATCTGGCGGCCACCCTGTTTTGGCGTTTTGGGATCGATGCAGGACACGAGATCCATGATCCCCTGGGAAGACCGTCCCCGTTGGCCGAAGGTCGTCCGATTCGACGCCTGTTCGGTGGATTCGCTCAGGGCTGACGAATCGCACGCACACTGGACGTCGGTCCTTTTCCCTGCCCGATGATGGGTGAAAGGTGCAATCGGAATTGATTGCTGAGGTTGAATGTCGACGGTCCAGCCGGACGCTCGTCATGAAGAACTGTATCCGGGCGCGACCCAGCAGAACCTTCACTCCATCGGAATGATCAACATTCCTTAAATACCTCAGTTCACCCAATCTATCACTGCGGACACTTGACACTTCCTCCCTCCTGACTGATATCCTTGCTGAGTATCTCGCCGCTACGTGCGCATTGGGCAAGCGTCCACGCTGAAACGTCGAACCGAG
>JBDOMX010000295.1:0-2364 GCA_039831615.1 Planctomycetaceae bacterium | reverse complement strand
ACACCTGCCACGCACCTTATCCATTTCGAGGATCAGCTTGCGACCGCATATGCATTTCTTCGCTGCCATTTCGGATTGCTCCTGTCCATAGCGTGACGCCTTCGGCATGTAAGTGCAACGTACGGACATTGGCGCGGGAACACCTTATATCTTTGTGGTTTCGGATCGCATGCCCTGGAGCCATGATGGCCAAGAAGAAGTCGAAGACGACCCCACAAGTTCGCCGGACATTCACGAAAGAGTTCAAGCAGGAAGCCGTTCAAATGCTGATCGATGGGCATTCTGCGAGTTCTGTTTCCAAGAATCTGGGCCTGAATAACACCAATCTCCTCTACCGCTGGAAGGCCGTGCAAATTGATCAACTTGGCCCGGTGGCCGAGGCGCTTGACGACGAAGTGCGACAGCTCCGCGACGAGCTTCTGCGCACCAAACGGGAACGCGACATCTTAAAAAAAGCGTTGGCTATTTTCAGCCTGCAGGAGTAGCCGAAGTTTACAAAGTGATTTCCAGGATGAACGAAGACGGGTTTGAAGTGACTCATCTTTGCGAAGCCCTGAACGTGCATCGCACCGGTTACTATCACTGGCGGGCCTCCTCTGGGAACGTCTATGAGCGACAGGACTTGAAGCTAACACCGTTGGTTCAGGATGTCTTCTTTCAACATCGTCGCCGCTATGGAGCAAGAAGAATCGCGATCGAGCTGAGTCAATGTGGAGAAACGTGTAGTCGTGCAAAAGTCCGTAAAATCATGGAAAAAACAGGCTTGATAGCGATTCAGCCCAAGTCATTCAAACCAAGAACAACCGAGAGTCGGCATAAACTTGGCTACAGCCCGAACCTTCTTCTCGAAGGAATTGAAGTCACAGAAATCAATCAGATCTGGGTTGGAGACATCACCTACATTCCACTCGCAGACCAGTTCGCGTATCCATCTGTCCGTACTGATGGATCTGTGCTCAAGAAAGATCGTTGGGTGGTCGTTGGAACTGAACATGGAAGAGAGTCTGGTGACCGCAACGCTCAAGCAGGCAATCCGAAACCGTCAACCGTCGACAGGCTTGGTTCACCACACAGATCGAGGCGGACAGTACGCTGGTCACGAGTATCGAAAGCTGCTCACGCGAGCTCAAATGTCTCAAAGCATGAGCCGTGCCGGTGACTGCTACGACAACGCCTTCATGGAGTCCTGTTTCGGAACTGTCAAAACGGAACTCGAAATGAAAACGTATCCGTCGATTCAACAGGCCAGCGGAGAAATCAGAGATTACATCAACTACTACAACGCCCTCAGACGACACTCTGCAATAGACTATCAATCACCAACCAGATTCGAAACAGCACAGCGACACTAAGGGACCGCGCGCCAATGAAGTCCGCGCCACCTCATCTCGTCTCTCGTCTCTCGTCTCTCGTCTCTCGTCTCTCGTCTCTCGTCTCTCGTCTCTCGTCTCTCGTCTCTCGTCTCTCGTCTCTCGTCTCTGCCACTATTCCCCGACAACATCTCCCAACGTCTCCGCAAACGCGGTGATCGATCGAATCTTCGAATACTGCTCTTCCGCCAGACGACGAGCTCTTTGGCCCATTTCCTTCAGTCCCACACGATCGTTGCTCGCAGCCCGAACGGCCTGGGCGATCAACTCGGGTGAACCCGCTTCCACTGTGAAGCCCACGTCCTGTGACTTCGTTACTCCATACAGTTCCGAAGTCTTTGGTGCGTTGGTCAGAAACGGCCGCCCAGCGGCCAGAATGCCGTAGAGCTTGCTGGGCATCAGGCAGCGGCTGAGTTCTGCGGTCAGAGGCACCAGATGCAGGTCCCCCGCACTCAGGCTGTGCGACAATTCATCCAGCGGCTGGTAATCACAGAACATCACGTTGGAAAGACCCAGATCATCGACCTGTTGTTGCAGGTCCTTCTTGCGAGCTCCCTGACCCACAAAGATGAACTGGATCCTGGGATCCTCCCGCAGGATGGCCGCCGCATCGACGAACTCTTCCAGCCGTTGAGTCAAACCCAGATTGCCCGAGTACATTACGACGAATTTGTCCTGAAGTCCGAATCGTTCGCGAAATCGATTGTCGGACTCTACGGGCACAATCTTATGTGTGTCGGCCCAGTTGGGAATGATCGCCACACGTTCATCTGGAATACCGCTATCCAGCAGAAGCGATTTCATGTCGCTGCTCAGCACAACCATTCTGTCGCAGCGACGGTAGATGTCGAACAATGATTTTCTGAGTCTGCGAATGGCCCAGTTGTTACTGACTTTACCTAGTGCCACGGCGACATCCGGGTAGATATCCTGCAGGTAGCCCATCATGCGGCACCCACTGTGGCGACGAAATCTGTCGGCCACAAATGGCAGC
>JBDOMX010000197.1:0-2365 GCA_039831615.1 Planctomycetaceae bacterium | reverse complement strand
AATCATGTTCGCCAACATCCATTTTGGCGATTTGTTGCAAGGCGACTTGTGTGGGGTCGTAATCCGTCGGCTTGTTCGCTGCGGCCCGTACGTTCGGAGCTCGAGACGTCATCGTCCAAATCGACCCCGCCAGTAAACCAGCGACCAGCGCGCATCTCACTGCAACTTTCATCATACATCCCCAAAAAAACTGACGTGCATTCACGTTGCGTGTCTTACGACCCTCAGCGGATGTCAGTTGGCGTTCACTCGAATATTGTCATAAAACACTTCGGCATCTTTGGCATTACCGAACAAGCCCGGACTGCCGATCAAATTGGGGGACTCGTCCACCGCTTCGACCAACCACTCCTTGGGCTCTTCCCCGCCGCGTTTCCAGACTTTGCCTCGGAGCACAGATTTGCCACCCTCAACGGCTGTTTTCATCTTGATCGTGTACCAGACATTCGGCTCCCACTTGAAGGCCACCGTTTTGGCCATCCTGAGTTGTGGCGGCCAAGTGCGAATCTGCAACTGCTGGCTGGCGCCCATCATGTCCAAAGTGTAGCGTTGACCGATGATTCCGATATCAGGCAATTTGCCGTCCTTGCGCGCCCCCATCACGTCCGCCTGGATCGTGTAATTGTTGAAGTACGTGTGCCCCATCCAAGATTGGCTGCGAGTCCCTTTGGGAATCGTCTTGATTTTGACCATCACGCCGTTCCCATCGATGACTCTCGAGCCGCGGGTCGCGACCAACCGGGTTCCCTTGCGATCGTTCGCGGACCACTCGGACAAATCCCATTTGGCAAGGAATTTCTCTTGAACTAGTGTTTGCAGCGGTGCGTCGAGCTTCTGTTTGGCCTCGTCCATCGTCTTGACCTCGCCTAACAGCTTCAAAAAACGCAACAATCCTGTCCATTGCAAACGAGGATTCGAGTCATCGTAGGTTGCCACATTGCGGCCAGAATTCGTAAAACTGGTCATCAGGTACAGATAGAGTTGACCGGTCAACGCATCCTGTGTGGTCAACGAATGGTACAGGTCGTAGTCGATGGCGATATTACGATAGCGGGCTCCAACCCACGTCACCGGGACCTGTCCGTCCTCAAAATCGATGGACCAAGGCAATTCGGGCACGACCCGGATGCGGGCTGTCCCGCTCAGTTCACCTGTTTTGGCGGTGACGACCACCGCCGCATGTCGATTTCCCTTCGGGCAGGAGTACACGCCGTTCTTGTCGATTGAGCCTGGACCCTCGATTTTGAATTCGACATCGCTGGCGTCCAGAGTGCGTAACCACTGCCCGCGTGCATTGTAGACACGGACACGGAATTCCTGGGTTTGTGGACGGTCGCCTGGGCGGAGCAACGACTCGACCGGCACCAATTGGAGGTGAGCCACTTTGTCGTCTTTCGCTGGCGGTTTTGGTGCGATCCGGTCCACAATTTTGTCGGTCTCTGGCTTCTTGTCCGGCGTGCCCACGCAGAACAAGGCGTCGGTCGTTGGTACATACAGCCGCCCGTGTGAAACCACCGGCGAACCGTAGCAGCTGCCGACCCGCAATCGGGCGCGGTACACCACCTCGACACCCTTTTCCGTTAGCTTGAAGGTCCACCATCGACCGTTCTCGGTCAGCAACATGATCTTCCCGTCCACATACAACGGGCTGCTCCGCATGGGTCCGCCCAATTTGGTCTGCTGAATCAGCTCACCATTGTCCGGGTTGACCACCAGCAACGAGCCACTGTCGGTGCAAGCGTACAAGCGACCGTCCAAATACAGGGGTGAACTCTTGCCCACAAACCGTTGCGTCACCCGCCAGACTTCGCCCGACTTCGTCACATCACCGCTCTTGGCGCCATCAATGGCGAACAGGGCCCCCATCTTCGTATCGCCGATGTTCTCTTCGCTATGACCGGCAAACACGCGTTGCCCCATGATCACAGGCGTCGTATTGATTCCGCGGCGTGACACGTTGTAGGTCCAGATGTTCTTTCCGGTCTGCGGCTGAAAGGCGTGAATGCCTCCGTCGCCCGAGCCGAACACCATCGCATCCTGTCCGCTCAGAACGGTGAGGACAGGGGAACTGTAGGTCGTATCGTAGGGCAACAGCCGCGTGCTTTCGAACCAGACCGGTTGCCCGTTCCGTTTGTCAAACGCCACAAATCGATGAGCCGGTTTGGCCATCTGGCCCCAACCAATCACCACGGCGCTGATGATGACCAGGTTCTCGTGAACCACGGGAAAATTTGTGCGGCCGCCATAGGTGCTGAGCAGGCCATATTCTTCGCTCAGCGAGTGCGACCAGATTGTCTTACCCGTTTCAGCATCCAGGCATTGAAAATAGCCGCACACGCCCAATGCGAACACGTGTCCGGTTGAG
>JBDOMX010001043.1:0-10265 GCA_039831615.1 Planctomycetaceae bacterium | reverse complement strand
CAACTCCGACAGATTGTCGGCTGGTCCCAGGACACCACGGACGGGAGTCGAGCCGACATCCCGTTTCGTCCGTTGCCTGCGGTGTGGGATGAGGTTGTGAGTGATCATGGGGATTGCCTCAGGAACTCCTGCCCACACCACAGTGACTGCTTCTACTATCGTGCTCGCAGCCGCGTTTGGAATGCCGACCTGCTGGTCGTGAATCACTCTTTATTCTTCTCGGACCTGGCGCTGCGGAGGGAAGGAGCCAGCATCCTGCCCGACTACGATACCGTCATCCTTGACGAAGCGCATACCATCGAAAGCACAGCGGCCAGTCACCTGGGACTCTCCCTGTCGGAAGGACAGTTCAACTACCTGCTCAATCGACTCTATAACCAGAAAACTCAACGGGGCCTGTTGGCGGTTCACAAACTGACTGATGCCCAGACTCGAGTCACCGCGATCCGCGGTCACTGTCGAAGTCTTTTTCCCGAAATCGACGAATGGTGCCGCCGCTTTGGTCGACCCAATGGGCGCATCGGCGAGCCGGTCGAAGTCATGAACACGGTCTCTCCACTGTTGCGGGATTTGGCAGCGCATCTGGAGACTGAATCCGGCAGGTTCGCCAAAGAAGACGATCGCGTTGAACTGTCAGGAGCGGCCGACCGCTGTCAGGTGCTGGCCGACAGTCTCGACTCATGGTGCAATCAGAATCAGCCAGACAGCGTTTACTGGCTGGAGAAGAGTGGAGCTGCTCGCGCCATCAAACTCACCAGCGCTCCTGTGGAAGTGGGCCCACTGCTGCGGGAACATCTGTTCAATGAAGTTTCATCTGTCATTTGTGCCAGCGCCACACTTTCCATCGGTGCGGACGATTTCAGTTTTTTCCGGTCTCGTGTTGGCCTCACCGACGGATGCGACAGTCGTCACGGCAGTCCATTTGACTATTCACGGCAGACGCGTTTGATTCTGTCCGGAAACATGCCGGATCCTGGAAGCCATTCGGCGGATTTCCAGGAGGCGTGCATCCCTCGCCTGAAACGCCATCTGCTGGACACGCAGGGCCGTGCTTTTGTCCTGTTCACCAGTTACAGCATGCTGGAGTTTTGCGTGCAGCGGTTGCGGGGCTGGCTGACTGAACACGAACTGACGCTGTACGCCCAGGGACGGGACATCCCGCGCTCGGCGATGCTGGATCGATTTCGTCATGACCCTCGAGCCGTGCTGTTCGGCACCGACAGTTTCTGGCATGGTGTTGACGTGCCGGGAGAAGCACTTCAGAACGTGATCATTCCACGTCTGCCGTTCAGCGTCCCGGATCATCCCCTGCTGCAGGCCCGATTGGATGCCGTCAAGGCAAGGGGTGGAAACCCATTTCGCGAGTATCAAATCCCTGAAGCCGTGATCAAACTGAAGCAGGGATTCGGCCGACTGATCCGCTCGCAGACAGATACCGGTCGGGTCGTGATTCTGGACCCGCGTTTGCTCACAAAAACTTACGGGCGTCTGTTTATCACCAGTCTTCCGCGGTGTCAGATCGAAATCGACGACGGCGATTCACTGATTCCCGCGGAGACAACGACGTAGCACAGCCGCCGGTCTTCTTTTCAACGGATCCGGCTCCCTGCACAGCAGCACACTGATGTTGCGTGACAATCCTCCTAAGTCGCAGCTCCTGGCTTCCTGAGGCCTCCAGCTGATTTCTCCCAGGAACGCTCCAGCACCTTCGACGCATGTTGCACTGGCATCCGCAAGGCGGCTTTGACAAGATGATCGTGTGCCTGCGAGATGCTCCGGGCACCGTGAAACATGCCACGGCATCACTTTTCGAGTCCTGCCCATGCGTTCGCCTTTGAAGACAAGTGAGCGCGGAAACTGGCATGCAGGTCGCTTTCCCGGCAGTCCGTCCGCTGTATTATGACTGACTCTCCAGTACCACACGCTCATGAATCGGAGGATCGTCGGCGACCGGAATCCGATCCGGCGACCACCGACACAGGAGAGACGCCGAGGCTGCAGTCCAGCGTTGAGTCGACCGTCGTCACCGGATCGACAGAGGATGACGAGTGGTCGTTGGGACCAGTGCCCAGCACGCCCGGGTCACCGATGCCGGACGTCCCTGAATCAACAGACCTCAAGAATCTGACTGCAGGCGCCGTCATCGGAGACTTTCAGGTTCAGCGTGTGCTTGGGACCGGGGCTTTTGCGACGGTCTATCTGGCGATGCAGCTGTCACTCAATCGGTTCGTCGCGCTCAAAGTCACCGGCGATCTGGGACACGAAGGTCGGCGCATGGCTCGGCTGGAACATCCGAATGTTGTTCAGGTCTACGCCGAAGAGATCCTGCACGAACAGCGAATTCGACTGCTGACGATGCAGTATGTCCCCGGTCCAACTCTGCAGGGCGCCTTGAATGAGCTTGTTCAGCAGGATTCGTCCCCGTGCTGGTCGGGGGCTGATTTGCTGCGGCACCTCGACAGCCACACCGGTGCTCCGACGGATGTGCACCCCGATGATTATGCGATCCGTATCCGGCTCGAAAAGATGGATCACCAGCAGGCCGTCTGCTTCCTGACAGCCGAACTGGCCAGTGGACTGAAGTTTGCCCACAGTCACGATGTTTTGCACCGGGATATCAAGCCGGCGAATATCTTGCTCAATGCCGTCGGCCGACCGCTGCTGGTGGACTTCAATCTCTCCGAAGAAGCATCAGAGACGTCGGGCGATCAGGGCATGGTGGGAGGAACCCTGGCATATATGTCGCCGGAGCACTTGAAGGCTTTCGAATACTCGAACGTTGCCCACATTCCCGTCGGACCCGCGGCCGACATCTACAGCCTCGCACTCGTGATGGTGCAAATGCTCAGCGGCAGACTGCCGTTGCCGACATCAGATTCGGGGAGACCGGCGTCAGGCAGTCACTCTGTCTCTGTCCCGACGCTGCGGAAACAGCGATCCAAACCATTTTCGTTTCAGTTCGAAGCTCCGTCAGCTTCGCAGGCGTCGCTGCAGGCGGTGATTCATCGGGCCACTGATCCTGAACCGGCGACTCGGACATCTGACGGCGAAGTGTTCAGTCAGGAACTTCACAGCTGCCAGCGTCTTCGAAGCATTGAGACCACTCCAGTCATGCAGCATCCGCTGCTGAAGATCGCTGAGCGGCATCCGGTAACAGCCTTCGCCACCCTGGCGATCGCCCCTCAGCTCATCGCCAGCATTGTGAATATCGTCTACAACAACGTGCGGGTTCCCGAGCTGTCGGTGCCTGTCTCTGAGTCGGCCACGGCGGCAAGATATGGGATCATGGATGCGTTTCCTGCATTGACGTTCTGGTACAACGTGGTTCTGTGGCCGTTTTGTCTGGCACTTGTGGCAATCATTGTTCGACGTTCTTTGAATGCCATTCGCATGGCACCCTGTGAGACCGAGGAACAGGAGCGTGTCCAGCGGCAAGTGCTGGTTGGCTTGCCACATCGCATGCTGCAAATCGGTGCCCTGGGATGGATCCCTGGAATTGTGGTATTTCCGTTCGGGCTGTGGTTCACGGCAGGTGTCGATCTTCGGGAAGCCTTTGTCCACTTCACTCTGAATTTTGTCACCAGCGCACTGCTCGCCATGACCTATTCGTACCTCGGCATGTCGTGGTTGGTGACATCGGTATCATGGCCGCGTCACTGGCTGTTTCCTCGCCAGTTTGATTCTCGCGCGGTGTCCAGAGAGTTAGGCCACTTTTCCGGAGGACTCAAGCAGGCGCGTCTGGCGGCAGCCGTTGTGCCTTTGCTCAGCTGCATCCTGCTGATCTTATCCACCCACGTGGAGGCTCCGAATTTCCTGCACCATTTTGACCAGTTTCGTTTGCTGCTCATCCTGCTGATCGGGCTTGGGTTATTTGGTCCGCTGACTGCGAATCGAGTTGCCTACGGAGTTTCGGAACGTTTGAGAATCTATTCAGCCGGATAGCACGCCGTCTGAACCACATGTCCCTGCAATCAACGGATGCGCCGCCCGGCACTCGATGTTCTCTCGGTCTTTTGACTTACACGTGCTGTGTCCTGTAAGCTGGTCAAGCATCGCATGGGGGTCTGCTGTACAACGATCGCGCTCCGATCCCGCCACAGAATTCTCCGGAACGGCCGCCACGATGAATTTCCAGCACGAGCAATTGACCGCACTGACAGCGGACATCTTTGAGGCGGCAGGCTGCAGCCGTGACGAAGCGCAGAGGGTAGCCCGACACTTGATCGGGGCGAACCTTGCCGGACACGATTCCCATGGAGCCATTCGGATTCCCTCGTACGTTGAATGGCTGCTCGACGGGAAGATTTTTGCGAACAAGTCCATCCGCATCGTCAGCGAGAATGACGTGATTGCAGTTGTCGACGGGCAATTCGGCCTGGGGCAGAGTATCGGTGAGGAAGCGATGCAGCTGGGCATCGAGAAATCCCGCAAACACGGTGTCTCTGTGATTGCACTGCGCAATTCCGGGCATCTGGGACGGATCGGAGACTGGCCTGAAATGGCGGCTGAGGCAGGCATGTTCTCTCTGCACTTTGTGAACACCAGCGGTGCAGGAATGCTGGTGGCGCCGTTTGGCGGCATCGATCGGCGCCTGTCAGCCAATCCCATCGCTGCCGGCGTTCCCACCGAAAATGGTGTCCCCCTGATTCTGGACATGTCAGCCTGCACGATCGCGGAAGGCAAGGTCCGCGTGGCTCTGAATAAGGGAGAGACTGTCCCCGACGGCTGCCTGATTGACGCCGCAGGAAATCCAACCAACGATCCCGCCGTCTTTTACGACGAGCCAGGCGCCATCCTGCCAATCGCCGGGCACAAAGGCTCTGGCCTTTCGATGATCATTGAAATGCTGGCCGGCGCGTTGACGGGAAGTTCGTGTACAAATCCGGAAAACAACTGGCGAGTTGTCAACGGGATGCTGTCGATTATCATCGATCGCAGTTTCTTCGGATCTGCCGACGCCTTCTTTCCGGAAGTGTCACGCTTCGTTAAATTCGTCAAGAGCTCACGAACCGTCCACGCAGATGGCGAGATTCTGATGCCCGGCGAGATCGAACAGCGCACCAAAGCCCATCGTCTGGAACATGGCATCGACCTGGACGAAACAACGTGGCGTCAGGTCCGCGACACCTGCCGGCTTCTGAAGCTCAAACACGAGTTGCTGGATCGAGTGACCAGCGAATGATCGCATGTTGGTGAAGAGTCTACTCAGCGTCATGAAACGGACTGAGCCGATTCTTCGCTGTGAGCGGACCCTGGGGCTCACATGGTCGACCAACCCGCAGAACAATTGAACGCAGCCCGAACGGTTTTCCATGCAGGTTGGCGAGGGTTCAAAGGTTGTGGTCGAAGACGGTCAGCGCAAGCTGCGTTCGAGACGTGCAGGAATCCGGCCAAACCTGATAGACATCAAAACGAGTTTCATCTGGCCGGACCCGGGCGAGGCTCCCGCCGAGCCGTTGGCAGGCGCGAGGCTCCCGCCGAGCCGTTGGCAGGCGCGAGGCTCCGGGCCAGCCGGCGATCGTCCAACTGCCGTGTTTGTCCGGACGGAAGTTGGCGTTGCTGTTTGTATTTGTGGAAGAGATCCACGTCGGTAGAGCTGCGATTTGGGCGACAATAACCTGAAGGCAGGAGGTTGAAGAGATGGCGAAACTTTCGCACAACACGGTATCGTTCACACTGTCACGGGCCGAGTCATTGGTTCTCTTTGACTTCTTATCGCGGTACGGCGAACGCAAGACTCTGAAAATCAAGGATCAAGCCGAGAACAGGGTTCTGGACAACATGCTGGGCTTCCTGGAGAAGCAGCTCGACGAACCCTTTGCAGCCGACCATGTGCAACTGCTGGAGACGGCCCGCAAGCGGGTCCGCAACAGCAGGTAACAGTTGTTCCTCTATGTCTGACAAACGGTGCCTGTATGAATCAACCTGTCCGAATTGCTGTATGTTTGTTTGCTGCGGGTTGGTATGCGCCGGGTGCATCTTGGTCCCCTGCCTGCCACGCGCAAACAGCTCCGACATCTGTGGCCACCACCGCAGCTACCCGTGAACCCAACCCGATTCAGCTGGAGAACGAGCATCCAGGTGCACGGGACTGGCAACTCACGCGCGTTCGTCTGGATGCAGGCGGATTCCGCTCGCCCTGGATCGAAGGCTACTGTTCCCGGCAGAGTGTCCAGGCGGGGGAAACCATCGATCTGCATGTGTCCACGAATCCGGCGCGTCCGTTTAAGGTCAAATTCTTTCGCATGGGTTTTTACGGTGGGCGTGGTGCTCGGCTAATGAAAACGGTGGATTCGTTGCCCGGCAGGATTCAGCCGGATCCACCTGTCGGCAGGAAGAATCTTCACGAATGTCAGTGGTCGACTTCACTGCAATTGCGAATCCCGGACGACTGGCTGAGTGGCGTTTATCTCGGAAGACTGACGACCAGGCCGGAACGGAACGAAGCCTACTGGCAAAGCTATGTGATCTTTATCGTCACTGATGATCGACCAGCTGATATCCTCTTCCAGTGTTCGGACAATACCTGGCAGGCTTACAACCGCTGGCCCGACAATTTCTCAATCTACACACATCCCAAAGGCAATCAGGGGCCGTGGGCGGATGTCAGTTTCGACCGTCCTTATGGAAGAGAAGCTCAATACTCTGCCGTCGTCAACGACCCGCTCACCGTGGGGTCAGGTGAGTTTCTGCCGCTGGAATTCCCCCTGGCCTACTGGCTGGAGGAACACGGCTACGACGTCACTTACTGTTCCAACAGTGACATGCTGACCCCTGACCGCGGATTAAAGTGCAGGGCCTTTGTCAGCGTCGGCCACGACGAGTACTGGGATCTCCGACAGTTTCACAGTGCTGTGACCATGCGCGACGCCGGAGTCAACCTGCTGTTCTTCTCAGGCAACAGTGTATGCTGGGTCACACCATTTCAGCAGTCCTCCGATGGACGGCTGAATCGTCTTATTTTTCGAGGTGGTCCCTACGGTGCCCACAATCAGTACGCAGTGGATCGAGAAAAGGACCATGGTCCTTTTCCGCATCGCGGGCCGGACGAAGGTCTGCTGATGGGGGCCAGAAACGTGGAACCTGTCAACGGCGGCGGTGACTGGGTGGTGGCAAACGCAGATCATTGGATGTTCGAAGGCGCAGACGTTCGAAACGGCGACGCCATTCCCGGTCTGATTGGCTGGGAGTACCACGGACAACCGGCCGCTATTGATGGCCTTGAAGTTGTGGGAGCCGGAACGGCGTGGCAGGGCGGAGTGAATCCGCAGCAATGGACGGCCACGATCTACCCCGGACCGAAGAACAACTTCGTCTTCAATGCCGCCACAATCTTCTGGGCCCAGGCAGTCAGCTCGCCGCCGGGACACACGTTGCCATGGTCACACTGGAGCCGCCCGCACGGCCCCGATGATCGAGTGCAAAACATCACCAGGAACCTGTTCGACCGTGGTGTCCGCCGGAAGCTGTGAGCGTCATTCCATGCAGATTGCCACAGAAGTTCCTGCAACAGAACATGATGCGTTGCGTCCGGGTTTCCTGTAGAATTCACCTTCTGACGTGTCAGCGGAACTGTTCCCTGACGCAGCAGCGAAGTACACGGGCTGACGACCAGTGAGGAAAAAGCAGATGCCACAATCATCACGTCGAGAGTTTATGCGGACCGGCACTGCGGTCGGGCTGTCCGCGGCCGCTTATGCTCGTGTGGCTCACGCTGCGGCGCATGCTGATCGCCCGGTTGTGGGATTCGTTGGTTGCGGCGGTCGGTCGAAGAGTCTGGTCAGGGGATTTCGCGACGATGCGACTGTCGCATGGGCCTGCGATCCCGACGCAAAGCGGGCGGCAGAATTTGGGCAGTCATTCGGTGCCAGCCAGGTAACCGGCGACCTGCGGCGTGTCCTGGATGATAAAGCGGTTGACGCAATCGTGGTCGCCACACCGGATCACTGGCATGCGCCGGCAGCCATTATGGCCTGCGAAGCGGGAAAACATGTCTACGTCGAAAAACCCTGCAGTCATAACTTTCGCGAAGGGAAGTTGCTGGTGCAGGCTGCCAGAAAAAACAACGTCGTCGTCCAGCATGGAACGCAGAGTCGCACGAGTTCAATGATCGCCGGCGCAATTCAACTGCTTCGCGAAGGAGTGATCGGAGAGGTGCTGGTCAGCAAGGCCTGGAACATTCAGCGGAGACGAAACATCGGTCACGCGACGCCATCGACACCGCCGGATCACGTTGATTACGAAACGTGGGTTGGTCCGGCTCCGTTCATGCCGTTCCAGTCGAATCGTTTTCACTACGATTGGCACTGGTGGCACAACTTTGGAACCGGCGACATCGGAAACGACGGGACTCATGAAATCGATATCGCTCGCTGGGGATTAGACGTCAGTGGTTTGCCGAGCACCGCATCCGCGATCGGTGGTAAGTTTTACTTTGACGACGATCAGCAGTTTCCCGATTCGGCAACATGCGTCTTTCAGTGGCCCAGTGACGGCCGGGTCGGCCAGCAAAAGCAGCTGATCTTTGAAATGCGAATCTGGTCCAAAAACTATCCACACAATGTCGACACCGGAATCGAGTTCTACGGGACTGCAGGGATGCTGTTCGTCAGCAAGCGAGGCAAACTGACGATCCGGGATGATTCCAACAAGTCGATTCCCGTCCCGTCACCGAACGCAACACCAGAACTCGCCAAAAATCACCAGGTAGATTTTCTGGAGGCGATCACTCAGGGACGCCGGCCGGCGGCGGACATCGCGGTGGGGCACGATTCGTGCAGTCTGGTGCATTTGGCCAACATCGGTGTTCGCACCGGGCGGTCGTTGAGCATCGATCCGGAACATGAAACGATCCACGATGATGCGGAAGCCACCCGCCTGTTGGGCCGTGAATACCGAGCGGACGGGCACTGGGCGGTTCCGCGGTCATTGGTCTGAAGTTCACTCGGTCGAGTCACCACTGGTTTGCGTTCGGCGAACGAGCGTGAGGATTCTGTCCTGGGCGCCTGTCCGCAGATCTGGTGCCTGCCGCGTCGCCGACCGCACAAGTCAACTGGAAGATATCTTATGAAATACCGGTTATCAGTCCTGTTCCTGACGACGTTGCTCACTGCCAGCGCGATGGCCGAAAAGCCGCGTCTGAGTTTTGCAGAATCCGACGGCCAGTTGGCGATTTATGTCAATGATCAGGCGATCGCCTCGTACATCTACGATGACCCAAAAATCCTCCGTCCCTACTTTGCCCACGTCAAAACTCCCGACGGAATCCAGGTGACCCGCAATCATCCTCCACAGCCCGGTGATCGCAACGATCATGCCACGATGCATCCGGGAATCTGGCTGGCTTTCGGGGATATCAGCGGCTCCGATTTCTGGCGAAACAAAGCATCCGTGACACATGTCGGCTTCATCCAGCCACCGGCAGCCGAACGCAACGTCGGATCATTCATTCAGCAAAAACGATACGTGGGAGCAGAGCAGTCCGTCGTCTGTGATGAAGAGTTCCGTGTTGCTGTTCGCGCGACCGACGGCAGTTACGTGCTCTTCCTCGAATCGATCTTCAGTTCTGACAGGGAATTCTATTTCGGTGACCAGGAAGAAATGGGGCTCGGCATTCGTGTCGCGACACCGATCAGTGAACTCGGCGGAGGACACCTGACTGATTCGAAGGGCCGGAAGGGCGCAGGAAACATCTGGAGCAACTCGGCCGCATGGTGTGACTACAGCGGTCAGATTGACGGGCAGAACGTGGGCATGACAATCATGAGTCATCCGTCCAATTTTCGTGAAAGCTGGCTGCACGCCCGCGATTACGGACTGGTCGCTGCCAACCCGTTCGGCCGCGCGGCAATGAAAAAAGGCGATACGAGCCAGGTTGTGCTTAAACCCGGTGAGACATTGAGGCTCAGGTACGCGATCTGGATTCACGGCAAGGCGGACCGGCAATCCATCGTGGCAATGTACAGCGAATATGCACAACTGGGGCGGTGAGACCTGGGGCGCCACAAGACCACGCCCTCCGGATGTCAGCTCGGACATCAGGCGGGCCTGTCCCTGGCCGGATTTCTCAGTTTCAATTGTTGGGCATCTCGAGTCATTTTTCGTTGAAATCTCGGCGACTCGAAGGATAAAATCTTTACCCCGCCGTTTGGCATTCCCGCAGCCGGGGTCGGGACCCTGGGGCTGCCAAACGCGAACGGGCGATCGTTACCCGTATTTTTCTGAGCAACGCAGCGATCATGAAAGCGACGAGTCCAGACGATGCC
>JBDOMX010000382.1:0-10266 GCA_039831615.1 Planctomycetaceae bacterium | reverse complement strand
AGACTTTGCGAGTCGGAATGGACTTGTTTTCCGGCGATTTTCGTTCGGTTTAGTTTTTTGACCTCACGGGAAGCGAATGCTCCCCGGCGTCGACCGCCAGACCTGCACTCGATGCCTCAGAAGCAGAGAAGAATGAAAGTGGAAACTAACACTTGGGATGTGGAGTCATCATTGGGGGCGGCAATCTGCTGTTCTTCGCCTCCCGCAACCGTATTCCTTGTGCTGTTGAGCTTGCGCCTTGTCAGATTGGAGAGACGCTTGTGTGAAGCCGGGTTTCTGCAGAATGAATCAATCGGCTTCGGACACGGGCGGTTCTTCTGTGATAAAGCCGTGGTACCGGGCCATCCAGTACGGCAGTAGCCAAGCCGCTCCATCGTCCTCCGACAATCCTTGTGCGTCCCCACCGTCAGGAACAAAGGGATCGCCATTCCACTTCGCGAATTGCCGTTCGTCGGCCGGAAGGCATTCGCGCAGCACGGGTCGGTCGAAGCGGTTGTTCCGAGGATCCAGGTTAACATCTGCGCGGTGGCTGTTTTCCATCCTCCAGCTGCGCCGGTCTTCCGGAATTTCGATGAGGTTGCGGATGGCACCGCGGAGGTCGGCATGGTTTGGGTCAATTGTGGCGTAGATGAACGTGAAATAGCTCGGCCGTTCGGGCTTCTCGACCGTCCAGTGACGGCGCACGGCCTGATGCAGGATGCGGCGAATCTTGGGATCCTGCTCTGTCTGCAGAATGGGATACCACGAGGTGAACCCAAGCTGGTCGTCGGAATGATTCACTTCATCCGGGAAGAGCTTCTTCATGGTCAGGATATTGCTCAGATAGTCGTGATCCTGCATGAGCGTCAGGCAGTGGTCTCGGTACTTCTGGTCCCTGGTGATGTACCACGCGGTATTCAGGAACGAACAGATCTGGAGAGCGTTGAGACCGTTTTCGATGTAACGCCGGGCTTCCCCATTGAGTATTTCCGGATTCCAGAATCCCCAGGTGGTGCGTTCTCCATCCCAGTCGATGAGCTGGTAGTTGTTTTGCAGAAGATAGTCGATGGTCTGCCGCAGTTGTTTGATACACAGGTCGCGTTCCTGGGGGTCATGCTGTGCGATGTGCTCCCAGTAGGTGTAAAAGGCCAGAAAGTGCCCGCAGTACTCATCGGAAGACGTGTCGCTTTTCCAGTACAGACTGCCGTCCGGGACCGGACGCCACTGTTCCCGACGATCCAGCCTGCTCTCACCCTTTGATGCCTCACGTTTGTTCAGTCCGTCTTCGGGAAGAACCACGCTGCGCGCCGTGAGACCTGGAGTCCCTGAGGCGTTCTGCAACATGTACAGCGCATGCATTCCTTCCTTCGCCGACTGCTTGTGGGCGGAGTCCCCCGTCGTCCCGTACGCCAGACTCAGCGCGGCCACATGATAAGCCGTCCACAGGCCATCGTTGTCGTTGTCGGGAATGGTGAAGCTCGACAGATCATTCGGATCTTGGAATCGGCATGCGGCAACCATTCCCATCCGTCGATGCCGTGTGTTCACGAGGGCTTCAATACTGTCGGCTTTCTGAAGCAGAGTTTTCGTGACGATGCGAATCGTGCCGACGCCGGCCGGAGTGGCGGCATACAGCGTGCGGCCGTCGAGTGACAGAGCCAGGGAGAGAATCTGGTTGTGGGGCAGGTACCGAGGGCCGGAGCGATAATACCACTGGCGATCTTTGTCGTCCGGGCGGTAATGGATAACGCCATGGCTGGTTCCAATCCACAGATTGTTTGCGGAGTCCACAGTGAGGGCCGTGACATCTTCATATGGCAACCCGTCGCGGCCCTGAAGATTTCGCCAGACACCTTCGTTGTCTCGAACGCTCAGTCCGAGCGGAGTGCCGACCCACAGATTGTCTTTCGTGTCCATGGCGAGCGCCGTGACTCGGGTGGCGAGCGGGCCACCCACGCCATAGGACTTGTGTCGCAGCGGATCCTTTCCCGGCAAACAACTGAAGACGCCGTCATCCGTCGCAACCCATTGTCTGTCCTGAACGGTGACCACGTCGTTCACTGTGGTTTGCGTGCTCAGAGCATCGAGGACATGGCGAGGCGCCGATTCTGAATCGTCATTTCCAGCCACAACCGACCGCAGTCTGACGTGCGGCGCGAACGCAGAGATTGTCTTGTGGTCGGCTGAGTCGTCACGATCCGGGACCGGGGCCCACTTGTTCTGTTCCGTGAGTCGATAGATCCGGCGACCGGAGAGCGCGAATACACCGTCATTCACCGTGATGACGGCATCGGCTGCGTGAGCAGAAGGAAGGGGCAGCAGAGGTCCCCGTATATGCGATTCAAAGGGCTCCACGCGCAAAGGCAGTTCTTTGGCCTCGCCCGACGCTCGAAGTGGTGGCACCATGTTGCGAGGTCGGTAGTTCGGATCGAGTTCGGATTCGACTTCAGTCCCCGCTGCAGCGGGGACTGCGGCGGCAAGGAGGAAGATTCCAAGGATCGATTTAAGCAGCATAGTTTGGTTTCTGCCGGAGTGTCTTCGGGAGTGATAACGGGGTGCTCGTGTCGCCAACCCCCGCCTGCGGCTGCTTGGATGCTGATCCCGCATCGACCTCTATTCTGGTCTCGCCGAAATAGATTTGGTCGACGATTCGGATCTGCCACAGGCCCGTGAGATCGTATACTGAATCTTCTCGTCATTCGATCCACGGCATGATGAAACTGCCGGAAATGGCTTGTCAGTTTCGGGTGGGGAATGCGACAATCTCACTCGGGAACAAGAAGATCACTTCGAGTTTGAGATTACCACAGATTCCAGAGAAGATGAATCTGCTGGGAGAGAAGAATCAGTGCCTTCGCTTCATGAGGGCTCTGGGCAAGCGATTCGATAACGGCCTCCAGTCAGGCTGAAACCGCGTTCGGTCGCATCGACCTGGTACAGTTGCGCAGGGTGCCTCGGTCGGGACAACCGAAGCTGCCAGGTCGTCAGCCGAGTGTGTCCGGTTCCGGGACGCTTCTCATCCCCGCACGGGCAGGTGCCCGCTCGAACTGACCGCGCCTAAAACTCCGGACAATTGCATCCCGGGGCTCATTGCACTGGTATTCAATAAGAAAGGGGTCGCTCCCAAGTCCGTCCCGGCAGTCCCAGTAGAAGCAACTTGTGATCGAAAACAATGTATTCACATCTCGGACCCCTACTACCCTTCCTTCCACGAAAACCACTATCTCTGTGTCCTGAGTGTCCGTTACATCCCATGTTTCGGTATCCCCAGTGTTTAACTCACGTCTGTCCCGTATGGTCAAAAAAGTCGGCCGACGGTCAAACTGCGTGAGTGATTGAGTGTGAGGCACATTCTGACTTCCGTTTTCAGCCGAGATTGAGGTTCGGGTCCGCCAAATAAACGCCTTTCCTGACCTCGGAACATGGATTTTCACGACATTGCGCAGCGTCGAATTCAGCCTTCGATCAACGGGATGTGCGACGCGGGGTCAGGCAGCTCGGCGATAGTACTTGAGCATTCCACCGAGGCGTTCACGGCATTTGATTGAGCCAGCGACGGAGCCCATCGAGTCAGATTCTCAGCCCGTGTGGTCAATAAACTCGGTCGACTGTGAAACAACGGAGCTCCCTGCCAATCGACGAATGTTGAGCTGAGTTTTCGGGCGAAATCGGCGGTGCGAAGCTCTCGAACAAGAGGTATTCTCGCCCTCAGAACGCCGATTGGCGAAGGGTCAAAAAACTGAACCGACCTCAAAGCTCTTTGACAATCAGGTGTTAGCAATAGAAATCGCCTTCGTTTTGAGCCGACAGTCGATCAACAACTCGACGCACGGCTCTCGAAATGAGCCTCGTTTCACGATCAGCGCGTGCCTTCATCGCAGAAGGTTCACGTGAACTTCATGAGGAGAGTCGTCACGCAACGCGACGGTGGTAGTACTTGAGCAGGCCACCGAGACGTTGCCAGCGCTCGATCGCGCCATCCGCTGAAACGACATCCTCGCCGGGATTAATCAGTTGATTGCCGGGTCCCTGATGGTTCCATTCGGCGTGGCAGTAATCGACGTATTCACGCACGGCGTTCTCCAGTGACTTGCGTCCGAAGAAGACCATCCGGTCCAGGCACTCAGACTTGAGACCGTACGGTCACAAACACTGCACGAGGCTGACATCACGCCTGTGATTGAGTTGTGGCCATGCGAGTCCGCACAGCCCATGAGATCCCAGCTGGAAAATCCAGGTAGAAGGCCCTCTCTGTATACGGCGGTTGAGCCCGCTATACCGGTCCCGACCGTGACTGTCTGAACCGCTCAGGTTTGTCGATGTTTGGCGTGTCTCTGTCTCTGGTTCGAAGACCGCTCGTCTCACACCACTTAAACCCCACGGTAGCGAAATTCGCGACCGTGGGGTTTTCTCGTGCGCCCCCCACGGAGAGACGACCGCAAAGTCCTCGGCGAGATCGACAGGCTCCGCAACGCGTTGCGTTCCTGGCCGACTTACCCATCCGCATTGCCGGCCACAAACAGAGACACCGTGGAATGCGCGCCACGTCCCCATCGACCGCGCCCTGACCAGAAGTTTCCTGTCGCCGGCAGTGACGATCTGCTCCGGTGATCAGCCCGTCCGGCTGGCTCATGTCGTTTCGGGTTTTCGAAGAAGGGTTAGAAAAATCCATCCTGCCGGGTTATCGGAACGGCGGACATCGAGAGTGATTGCGGCATAGGTATCGAAGGACGCGGTGGCAGGTGGCCATCGCATTCTTCCGCCCGCGCGAATGCCACATCCGCCATGTCCGAACGATCTTCACCCATTTCCGAACTGACTCCGGAAGTACGGCTGACGCAACTCGCCGCCATTCTCGCACGCGGTGCGTGGTCATGCTTCGTCCCACGATGTCAGCGGGTCTCTACTATCAGATGGTCGGTCGTGGATTCCGCCTGCATCTCGGCAAGCACAACTGCCTGGTGGTGGACTTTGGCGGCAATGTGCTGCGGCACGGACCGGTGGACGCGAACCAGTACTGTTCGTGCAGCTCCTTGTCGCGAAGCGGTTTAACGAAGTTCCCAACCCACGAGGGAAATCGCGTAGCTTCCTGATCGAATGCCGCTGCGATTGGCAAGTCAAAAACGTGGGAGGAGTACTGCATATTGCTTGCCCACACTTTGTTGTGTTTGTTCTGGATAAACCCTGGTTACGACCAACGTTGGTGGTTCCATTCGTGGTCCCACGAAGTGTTTGACTCCATCGCCAACGTAGGCGGCATCAGGAACGATTCCAGCAGCGCGACGATGTCTTCGAATTCCGGCGGCGATTCAATGAGTCGTCCTTTGCGCAGAAACGCATTCCACTGGATCGCCTTGCCGCGATCAGTGCTGAACTCCGAGGTCAGCGGCAGTGGAGTCGTTGATCGCAGTGCTGTTTGCCGACGTTTGAACGTTGCGCCGATTGCCGCGCACAGCTGCGGCCCGCCGAACTCGAACTGGCAGGCGAGCATCCAGACGTCGTAGAAGTCCTTCATCCGACTGTTGGCCATTCCCAACTGCACCATCGTCTGGAACTTTTCCGCGACGACCGTTTCACGTGGGTAGGCCTGCATCTGAGGCGCGGGAAAATCAAGCAGTGTCGGATAGGTCACATCCTGCGGTCCCGGCGTGATGGCGTCTCCGAAGCCAATATCGATCTGTAGCGGGATCCGAGCATTGCCGAGGCGCCCGTCAATTCGCAGCCTGATGCCCTGGTACTCATCATCCTCCTTGATCTGTCCAGCCTGAATAGCGTCCTGAAAGGAACGTGACTCCGTCGTCGTCGACGTCGCAGACATCCTGAAACACCTGTCGCAGACGCTCGGGAGATGGGGCGCCATATCCGAGCAAGTCAACATCGCGGGTGGCCCGATGCGGCTGTCCGGTCCAGAGCTGAAATAGCGCTGCTCCCTTGAGAATGAACTGCTCCGAGTGCGACGACTGAGTGAGTCGGTACAGCAGGCGCTCAAGGCCGTACCGCGTCAGCACAAGCTGGAAGTCTTCCTTGCGGTCACGAGCAAGGTTCATCAGCCGTTGGCGGACGGACGCAACAACATTCTTCGGCTGCTTGCCGGTCATGCGGTCGCCTCCAGGTAGGGACGCATGACGTTTGTCATTCGGCAGACTTTGGCTGCCTTCCAGAGATCGTCCGCCGTCGCTTTGCGTTTCCTCAGGCAGTCCCGAAGTGCTTCAATCGCAACATCGATGCCGACCTTGTTTCGGTACTTGAAGCAGTCTGCGACTGTCTTGGCCAGACCATAGACACGAACGATTACCCCCTCGATGGTGTGCTGTTCAATATCGGTTGTGAGCGCGTGACCGGAGAAGCGAACGATACGGAGCGGAGGATAATCGACGCGTGGCTGCCGATCTTTTTCTCCGATCGCCATCCAGATCTCAAACGGTGCCTGTGTCGTCAGTTCGTGGAATTGGAGTGCGGACAGCAGGCAAATGACCCCGCGCGGTACACGATGGCAGGCCTCGACAAGTGAACGCTGTTCGCCCGGCTCGTCGTTCTGAAGTACGTACAGCCCTCGACTCGGGCGATCCAGAATTCCCTCGGCAAACAGCTTATTCAAATAGGTGCGCGAAATTCCGGCAGCCTCGACGTCCCGCGGGCGCAGTACTCGGGTCTTCTTCAGCATACGGAGGATTTGGTCACGCTTCGCGCGCATGATTCACATTATGTCGGGAGATATAAACAAGTCCCGACATAATGTAACTCATGGATTCCTCGAGGACAAGGCGAAATCGCGACTGCACTGGCCCCACAAACGTGATTTTGCGTCGAGTTCCAGATCTGGAATTGTTCTAGCGAGCAATGTGGCTGAAGTTCGTTGTACCTGTGTCTCCAATGATCAATCACCTGTCCTGCTTCCGTGACGTTGCTGAACTCCTCGCGCGCAAGGCACTCGTCCCGAAAGCGGCAGTTGAAACTTTCTGCGTAACCGGACTGCCCGGTTCGAGATGCGAGGTTTCCACATCAATCTACTCAAGAAACTGGCGGTCTCGTTTCGCGTTGAACTCTGGACCGTTGTCGCTGCAAATGCGGCGAGAAACTCCGCGAAAGCTCATCAGCCTGGCCAGCAGTTCAATGAACTGATCGCTGGTGAAACAACGTCCCGCTTCAAGGACAAGGCACTCACGAGCGTACTCTTCGATAACCGTACTGAGGAAACTCGCCGACAGGTTTAAAGTTCCGTCTCAACAGAATCGGTTCATCCGTCCTGACGGTGGCGTGGTAACGTTGAGTGCTCAATGGCTGATCCAGAACCTGACCGTGCAGCTCGTAAAAGTGAACTCAATTGTATGGCGTCGACCATGGGTATGCAGCAACGTGACGACACACATAGAATGTCGCGACCGGATCGCGCGTGCCAAGTCGATTCGGTGATTGATCGAAAGCGAACCGGAACGTGAAACTACAGGAGCCGGGTCACGGCGAAGTATATCGGAATTCTGACGTCCGGCGGCGACAGCCCCGGTCTCAACGCGGCGATTCGCGGCGTGGGTAAGGCCAGCCAAAGTCATGATATGGAATTGATCGGCTTCAGGGACGGATTTCGCGGACTCGTGCAGGACCGCACAGAATGAACGCGACTCAGCCATCTTCGGAATGCCACAAATCCTGCAGTGCCTCTCTGAGTGTTGGCAGCTGGAACTCAAACGATTCCTCATCAAGCCGGCTGGAGCGTACATAGCGACCGTAGAGCGCAAGTTCCGGGTCAGTCCGCAGCAAGTACCTCGCACCAACCCGCACCATCCATGTGCAGGCCGGGAGCCCGAAGCGAACGCCAACGGCACGGCGCAGTTCTCTCATGAATTCAACCTGAGAGACCGGGTTCGGAGCGGAAGCGATATAAACGCCCTGCATCTCCGCATTCGTCAGGCCGCGTTCGAAGAGACGGTTCATGTCCTTCTCATGAATCCAGCTCATTCCTTGAGTGCCACTGCCAACTCTCCCACCCAGGCCGAATCTCGCCAAAGGCCTGAGTGTATCCATTGCACCGGCACCTGCTCCGCGATTTCGTCCCAACACGAAACTCGTTCGCAGAACAACCTGTCGCTGAGATGGTAGAACGCTTTCGTAGAACGCTTCCTCCCATGCTCTTCCCACAAATGGCGCCAGGCCATATCCAGGGGCGGACTCTTCAGTGCAAACGACCTTCGGAGGGTCCCCGTAGATGTGGGCCGTGCTCATCTGGACCCACACGTGCGGAGGTGCCTCGTTGCTCTGCATTGCCTTCCCCAGAACTCGCGTCGATTCGACTCGCGAACGCAGGATTTCATCCTGGTGGTCCGGGGTTTTGATGCAATCAACACTTCTGCCGGCAAGGTTGACCAGGCCGGAAGCTCCTTCCAGTTCGTGCTGCCAGTTTCCCAGCGAGCGCCCATCCCAACTCCGATGCGTCCATGGACCGGCGACCTTTGGCGCGCTGCGCGAGAAAATCACCACCGACGCTCCGCGGTCAGTGAGATGCCGAGCCAGAGAAATGCCCAGGAATCCGCTGCCGCCGGCGATGATGATTTTTTGAGACTCAAGGGAACCGGACAAAACATGACCTCCGAAGACGACTGTGTTCATTCAGCAAACCGTCATTTGACTGCAGGACTAACGTCGTCCTTTGGCGCTGGCTATCCACTTTACTCTTCCGGACGGCGGACAAAGCATTGATCGTGGCATCGGTATCGAGGGATGTGGTGGCATGTGGCCATTGAATTCTAACGCCCCCGCGAAAGCCAGCTCCGCCATGCCCTGTCACTCTTTGCACGGCTCAGCAACGGTCGCAGTGGTCTCGACGAGTTCGACCGGCTGGTCATCGATCCTGAGAGCGGATGCTTTGTTTTTCGCCAGATGATCGTTTGGGCTCAACGAATCCGTTCTTGACGGCTGCAGCCGGACCGCAGTATCGTCTTATGCACACTTTCTGCGTCTGGGTCAAAGACATGGCAACAACCAACCTGTTCGTTGAATTGATTGTCATCGGTGTCGGTGCTGCCAGCTGGGTCACACTGTGCATTCTGGCACTCTTCGGTGTCGAAACAATCCCCGTCGCATCGGCGGCCTCTTACCCTGTCCTCGTGGTTCTTCTGCCCTTCGTGTACCTGCTGGGCATCATTTCAGATCGGATTGCTGATTTCCTTTTCGACAAGCTGTTCAGCGGCTCGCTCCGACTTCGTTACTTCAAGGAGACCCGCGCTTATCAGGACGCAAGGCGACTGGTGCTGAGCAGTTCAGGCCGCCTCGCCGATATGCACGACTACGGTCGAACAAGGATTCGAATCTGTCGAGGATGGTCGCTGAATGCGGTCCTGATTGCCGCCGCACTCCAGTTTTGGTTGCGAACATCGGCCGCGGACGCTCGGTGGAATACCACCGCCCTGACGTGGGGCACAGCCGGATGCCTGTTCCTTGCAGCGGCTTCGTGGTGGTCGTGGTACATGCTCTGCTCGATGGAATACCTCAAAATCAGAGAGCACGCTGATTTCCTTCGTCGGGCTGCTCATTCCGACGTCGTGCGAGTCGCCGCGTGACAATGGTGATTCATTGTCTTCAGATTCGTCCAGCCGCAGTCCGACGCCACGCGACACCGTCCGGCGACCGTTTCCGGAATACTCATACGTCCCCGGAAGATTTCCTCACCCCACCCGCGATCCGCAGGGCCATCGCCATGGACACGCGTCACCAGAGTCGACGCCGCTCGCTCCGGAGCACTGGCAAAATTGTGAAATGTATCTCCGGGGCATCGATCTCTTCAATCATGGCTTTTACTGGGAATCGCATGAAGCCTGGGATGCAGTTTGGATCAGTGCCGGACGCCGCGGTTCAGTGGCCGACTTTTTAAAAGCTTTGATCAAAGTCGCGGCGGCAGGTGTCAAAGCCCGAGAGGGCCGGGAGGCAGGCGTGCGGCGTCATGCGTTGCGATGCGTCCAGCTGATCAATGGTATTCAGACATCGCACCTGAAACATTTTTGTGGTCTCAACCTCGACGTACTCAAAACGGCTGCCAGTGCCCTCGCCGGCGAATCCTGCTCTGTCACTCAACAGGCTTCCGCCGATGTAACGGCTCATGTGATTCCTTTGGTGATTGTGCTCTCGACCGATGATGGCGCCACTTGAGATTGCGGCTCTCTTTCGTTGGTTCTCAGACCAGAGCTTTGGCACGCAGCAAACCGGCGTTTCGACAATGGCGTTTGTTGCCTGTCACAGTTCGCTGTCACAACCGATGCTGGCAGCACTGGAAACGTTGTCGACGCTGCCGGCGTC
>JBDOMX010000916.1:0-10287 GCA_039831615.1 Planctomycetaceae bacterium | reverse complement strand
GGCTGACAATCGAGACCTGTTGCTGAATTTGGTGCATCAACTGGGAGAAACAACCCCGTGAGTTCGTTGCTGTGTCCGGAACGTCTGGAAGAACTCATTCAGCGTTTTTCCACTTCCCGCATTGCTGTCCTGGGCGACTTCTTTCTGGACAAATACCTCGACATCGATCCGGCGCTTGAAGAACCAAGTGTGGAAACCGGCAAACCTGCGCACCAGGTGGTGTCCGTTCGCTGTTCTCCGGGTGCCGCCGGGACCGTGGTGGCCAATCTGTCTGCCCTGGGTGCCGGAACATTGCACTCGGTCGGCCTGACGGGAGAGGACGGTGAGGCCTGGGAGTTGAGACGAGGTCTGGCCGCACTGCGTTGTTCGACCAATCATCTGCACGTCGCAGCGGAACGCTTCACTCCCACGTACACCAAACCACGGGACATGAATGTCATCGGGCTTGCCGGAGAGCATTCACGGATCGACATCAAGAATCGTCAGCCAACTCCACCGGAAACGGTCCAGACCATCATCGCCTCGATCACAGCCCTGGCCACTGAAGTCGATGCCATCATCGTCATGGACCAGGCGGAAGCTCGCGACTGCGGAGCTGTCACCGGCGTCGTCCGGGAACACCTGGCAACTTTGGCAACGGATTTTCCTCGCGTCGTGTTCTGGGCGGACAGCAGACGGAGGATTCGTGAATATCGAAAGATGATCATCAAACCCAATGAGTTTGAAGCGACGGGCAATGATGATCCCCTGCCCGGAGACACTGTCGACGTGAGTGAATTGCAGACCGCTGCAACCGGCCTTCGTGCCACGACCGGAGCGCCGGTGTTTGTAACGCGTGGTGCCGACGGCATGTTTGTCACAGATCCGGAATGGACTGCCGTCCCTGGCATTCGAGTCGACGGGGAGACCGATACGACGGGCGCCGGCGACAGCGCCACGGCCGGATGTGTCTTGGCGTTATGTTCCGGCGCAAGTTGTGCCGAAGCAGCAGTGGTGGGTAACCTCGTCGCCTCAATCACAGTTCAGCAGCTGGCAACAACCGGCACGGCCCGCCCGGACGAACTGCAACCGCGGCTTGAAATGTGGCAGCAACAAAACGGCTGAGCTTTGCAATCGTCCTCCTCGCGGCGATTGATCATTCGCAGCTGCAATAAACTTCCGTTGAAGCAATCTCATGAAATGCCTGACGCTCACAGCAATCAAATCACCACTTGAATTCGAAGAACGGGACGACCTGACTCCTGGTGCAGGAGAAGTTGTCGTCCGCATCAAAGCGGCCGCACTCAACCGTCGTGATTACTGGATCTTTTTGGGCATGTACCCCGGCATTGAATTGCCGTGCGTCCTCGGATCCGATGGTGCCGGCGTGGTCACGCTGTGTGGTGAAGGAGTCGACAGCAGCTGGAAAAACCGTGAGGTCATCATCAACCCCGGCCTGGATTGGGGCGACGATCCGAAAGTACAGAATCCTCAATTCAACATTCTGGGACTGCCTCGCGACGGAACGTTTGCCACCGAAGTGGTGGTGTCCGCCAGTCAGCTGCATGACCGCCCGGAACACCTTGACTGGAACGAATCCGCCGCCCTGCCGCTTGCCGGGGTGACAGCATATCGAGCCATGTTCACTCAGGGAGACCTCCAGCCAGGCGAAACAGTACTCGTGACCGGGGTTGGGGGTGGAGTGGCAACATTTGCTGTTCAGTTCGCCGTTGCTGCAGGTGCCAAAGTGTGGGTCACGTCATCGTCAGCAGCCAAGATTGAAGCGGCGGTAAAACTGGGAGCGGATGGCGGGTTCGACTACACCGATGAAGACTGGTGGAAGCAAATGTCGAAAGACGTCGGGGCGCCAAGTTTGATCATCGATAGCGCCGGCGGCCCCGGGTACAAAGCTCTTCTGAATCTGGCAGACGCCGGTGGACGAATTGTCAATTATGGCGCCACAGCTGGTCCGCCGGAGAAGGTCGATTTGTTCAAGCTGTTCTGGAAACAGCTCCATCTGATCGGTTCCACCATGGGATCGCCCGCAGACTTTGCCGCGATGCTTGAGCTGGTCAACACTCACAAGCTCAGGCCAGTGGTTGACGCTGTCTTCCCTTTGAGCGACGGCAACACGGCCATCAGTCAGATGGCATCATCTCCTCAATTCGGCAAGTATGTCCTGACCAACGACTGATAACATGTTCTGTCCGGTCGCCTCCAGCATCACAGATCGATCTCCATCCGCCGGTGGTCCGGGACGCCAGGGAGCGATGAAACACACTCCTTGACAGTTCGGAATCCGAGCTTCAAATACAGAGACTCGGCCCGCGGATTTTTTCTCGACACGTCAAGGACTGCCTTGCGATGATTGGCCTGTTTGGCAGTGACCAGGAAGTGGTCCACCAGCCTGCTGCCGATTCCGTGACCCTGACATTCGGCAACAACGCCAAGGTGAGCCACGCAGCTAATGCTCTTCCCGGGTGGCTTGATCAGACGTTCCACCTGCAGCCCGCGTTTCATGACTCGGAAACCTCGAATGGGTCCATAGAACGACCAGATCTGACGGATGGCCGTCGTCATAAACGTCAATGTCGTCTCGCCTGAAAAACAGGCACCCGCTCCAACAGTTCGGCCGTTGTCCGTCACGATCGTGTGGGTACCGCATCCAAACTCCCCGGCACGGTCACGGAAGGCGAAATCGAGAAACTCCTGGGCAGTCCCGCGCTTGTCGTCCGCGAACACGAAATCGAAGACCGCCGGTCCGGATGAATAGATGAGTGGAATGGCCTCCGCGGCGTCATCCGGCTGAGCTGAACGGAATTCCAGTTCCATCGTCATTCCTTTTTGCGACGTGCAGCAACGAGAAGAGGTCTTCTCTCATCCTGAGTCTGCCGGATCATTTTGTTCAGACACAGTGTCATCTCGCGCGCCCCTCGTGTGAGGCTCACGTCATGCTGCTCCCTGTCATTCGGAAGGCGGCACGCAGAGTGACGTTCGATCTACAGCGTATTGCGCTGACTCGTGGCCGCGGCGGGAGTGCCAGAGTTCGTCATCCATTGCCCCCGCGCGCCAGTACCCGCCACGACTTTTCGAAAACTGATCTACCCCGTGGCCGCGGCAATGGCCAGGCCCGGGAGACGCAGCAGGCTCGGCCGATGGTACAGCTCCAGCAGCTTCCATCCGACGGTTTCTGCTTTGCGGTGCGACGGGAACCAGATTGGTTTTGGTGAATTGACCAGCGGTCCCTTGAGAACCGACTTTTCGTGATTCGCCAGCAGATAGGTATTGTGGACACTGCCGATTCCGCTTTGCACATCTTCATACGTACTGCCTGGCCAGGCGCCCCAGGGAGTACTGATCAACCCATACGCCAGACCCGACCACTGATTCAGACACACGGTCCCATAACGCATCGCACCGATGGTTTGTTCCAGCCACACAGGTTCAGATTTCTGGAGTGCGTTTGGCAGTGTGATGGTCGCGCTGAGTGTTCCGTACAGGCGATCGTTGACGAATGCAACGGCGGCTTCGAGGAACTTCTTCGAATCCGATTCATCCAGAGCTGTTTCCGCACAGACACAAACGAATGATTCTTCAGCGAAGAGTTCGGGTCGCTCCGATGGTTGCTGATCCGGCAACAGTTTCCACGGCAGGTGTCCATTCGCGTCCCGGGGATCCTCGACCGCTGCAAAACGCGCATAACGATCAGCGGCTCCTGGATAGTAGGATTTTCTGGTGGGTGTTTCGTCCAGCGCCTGCTGCAGCAGCTGCAGAAACTCGTCGCGTTGCGGCCAATGGCGCGACGTGACAATCATTTTTGTCGCAATGCAGTTGAATGAGACGTTGTTGGTGATCGACGCGGCCAGATGCTGAGCCTGCGACGACAGTTCTTTGCCGGAGTAGCGGGCCGGAACAACAATCCACGGAGTGACATTGCCCAGCTCACTGGTCACACACTTGTCCGTGATGGGTTGACCGGGGCGAGTTTCGCCGGGTCCCGTTCCCCACACGATGGCATTGTGAGTCAGCACCGAACCGGTGACGTGGATTTCAGTCACACGGTCATCCCGCACCAGAGTTGCTCCAACGTCGCCGCCACCAGTCACGATTCGCAGCAGACCGGCGTTGACCAGCGGTCCCATCACTTCATTGAAGATCGGTTCCAGGTATGCATTGACCGGATTGAGCTTGAGCAGAACACGGCGTCCGTCAAAGAGAACACGGTTCAGCGTATCCGTCGCAGGAATTGACGAGACATTGCCCGCGCCCAGGACCAGAGCGATGCCATCGACCCGGCCGCTGTTGAGGTGTTCCGGATGATCGCCGTGCAGCTGATCTGCTTGCACGCCCGGCTGCATGTGGACTTCGGCTGTCAGACCCGCGAAGACCATTGAGTCAAAGAATCCGGTCGTGGGGAATACGGGAACCGCCAGTTGCCCGGTGGCAGACGTGCGAGTTTTCCCCGGCAGGGTCGGCCTGCCATTCTTCAGAACGCTGGACAACGTCTGGATGGAAAGCCGCAATTGGCGCAGCACGACCGATGGTCCGCTGAGGACAGCTTCGGCCCGCTGTCCTGTGGGCAGGCCTTTCACGTCCGCTTCCAGACGGACCCACTCCGGAGCCATTTGCACAACACGTTCGGCACACTCACGGCAAAGTTGAATCCGTTTTTCGATCGAAATCTTTTCGGGAGGGAGAGCGGCCAGCTCTTCGAGACTTTTGATTGCTGCGTGTGATGCTGTATCTGCGACCGCTGACATGCGACAGTCCTGAAAAGTGTGAGACCCTGAATTTGCCGTCCAGTATATCGGAACTCGATCCGAATCGCTGGTTATTCTGCTTCCATTTCCGCATGCCCGATTCGTCATTGCCAATGGATCATTCAACCGGCAACTGCACACACACCAGTTTCCCCGCCGCGTTGCGGCCATAGACCCGTCCGTCGAGCAAGACCGGAACCGTCCAGCATCGTCCGTCCAGGAACGCTGACCTGGCCAGTTCCGTGTATTCGTCCGGACGTGCATCAGCAACGACGAGCTGTCCATCCTCGGTGAGGATCAATAACCGGTTATTGGCGATCATCAGCGACCCGCAACCCAACCCACGCTGCTTCCATTCAACGTGGCCTGTGTCGAGGTTCAGGCACGTGAGCGTCACCACGCGGCCCAGATTCGAGTTGCCGTCCATGCCGTAGATGTATCCATCAAGCAGGATGCTGTTGTTGAAATGATTCCGCATTCTTTTGGTGCGGTAAATCTGCTGCAGCTTCCCGTCCTGAAGCCGAAACAAACCGGAACCGACGTTGTAGCCGCTGGAAATATAGATCGTGTCTTTTGCAACAATGGGTGTTGTGGAATTCGTTCCGAACGGCGATGTCCAGGGCTGAAATGCCACCTGGCTTCCGTCTGTCGACCTGGAAATGCGGAGCCCGTCGCAGTCCAGACTGGCCAGCAAATCTTCACCCTCATGCGGAAAGGCGCGCACGGATCCGTATCCTGCCCGATGTTTTGCGGACTGCCAGTTTTTCTCTCCGGTCAATTTGTCGAAGGAAACGACGCGTCCACCCTGAACGATCACCTGCTGCCCCAGAATCAGCGGCGAAGAATTGAAGCCCCATTCGTGAAGCCCGACATCGAGTTCCACCTTGAGATCTTTCTCCCAGATGCCATCTCCGGTCTTCCGGTGAAAGCAGAGAAGCCACCCGTCGATGCTGAGCGTGTAGACGAAGTCACCGTCGACGGTCGGAGTTGAACCGGGGCCTCCTTCATACAGATTCGCATTCAATTCGGCATAATAGAAATGACTCCAGACGACGTCTCCGGTTTCGGCCTGCAGGCACCAGATTGTCTCCTTTCCGTCGGAATGTCCCATGGTGTACAGCAGGCCGTCGACAATGCTGACGGAACAGAATCCTGTTCCAATCTCTTTCGTCCAGACTTGCGGCAAACCGCTGTCCGGCCAGTCGGACGACCAGCCGGTTTCATGAGAAACGCCGTCGAGGTTCGGCCCCATCCACGTTGGCCAGTCTCCCGCGTTGCAAAGTGTGGACAACGCCGACGCGAAGAACAGGGCAGCAGGAGTTGCCATGCGGCGGATTCGTTCTGTTCGCATTTGCTGAATTCCAGGACTTGTTGTAATTGGCTGCTGAACTACCAGAAGACCGCAAAGCTCAACCAGCATCCGATCGCAAACGCCGCGAATGCGAGCAGCAACGGGAGTAAATATGTCGACGACTTAGGTCCATCCGGAGTTTCGAGCTGCTGGATGGCCAGCTGACTGGTCCGCAGCCAGCCGGGCTGTTCAACATGCGACAAAGGGCCTTTGGACTCCCAGCCGATGATCATGGAAACCAGCACCATCGTGCCAGCGGTGATCAAGATGCTGAACAGATACGCCGCAAACGAATTCACCATGACGGCAGGCAGGATCTGAATGTCCTGAGTGACAGCGACACGCTCAGCAATCAACCGCATCGCGCCATAGCCGGCACCAACAAGAAGTCCGATCAATCCCGCCCTGCGGTGCACGCGTGTGAGGACTCCCATCAGAAATAGAGTCAGCAGTGGAATGACAAACGCACTCGTCAGATCAAGATAAAACAGCAGCATCCCCCCCTCCATGAAGGGAACGTACAGAAATGATCCGGCAATGATCAACGGAGTCAGCCATTGCCCGACACGCATGTAGTGCCGGTCGTCGCGGTCGCGAACAAACAGCCGGGCATAGACGTCTCTTGTCAGCAAAGCAGACAGCGTTGACCCGATGGAATCGAATGTGGAAAAAGAGGCCGCCAGGACTCCGGCCACGACAATCCCCTTCAAACCGCTGACCGAAAACTGGTTGACCAGATGTGGGTAAATGGCGTCCGTTCTTTCAAGCGGTAAATCACCAACATCCGGAAACAAGGCTCGTCCCATCACACCCATTGTCAAATTGAAAAATGTCATCAGCAGCATGGCCACACCGGCCACCCAGACCGACATCTTCATGTCCCATTCGCTTTTTGAGGCGAACATCCGCATCGTCTGAGTGTGATTGACAATCGAATAGGCAACTCCCACGATCATGAACGCGATGGCAACCAGCCAGGCGGGTGTACGACGAATGATCTCACCGGTTTCGGCATTGTAAGTGCCGCCGGTCAGCAGTCTTCGTTCGACGACTGTTGATGTCTGTCCACTGACGTCAATCTTCTCAACGTTTTCATATCGAACCTGCAACAATTCGGCCGCCAGTCCCGTTTGGTGATCATTCAATTTATCGCTGATCCCCTGCCAGCCACCTGCCATGTTCCAGACGAAGCCCCAGATAATCAGTCCGGACACGGTCATCACCAGGAACTGCAGAGAGTCCGTCACGGCGACTGATTTCAGCCCGCCCAGCGCAGTGTACACGGTGGCCAGTGCAGCGATGACGCCCACCGCCAACCACGCCGCGATGCCCGTCCAGCCGCAAACGATGGAGAGTGTCAGATACAGCGTCGTCGCGATGATGGCCAGCACCAGAGTCCGATATTGAACCTGAATCAGAGCACACAGGACTCGTGCGGACGGACCGAATCGAGCTTCGAGATATTCCGCGTTCGTGTACATTCCCGCCCGATAGATCGAGGGGTAGATGACAAACGCCCCCAACAGCCAGCCACCCGTGATGCCCACCCAGTTCGTCACGAAGTAGCTGAGCCCGAGTGTGTATGTTCCGCCCGAGTCGGCGATGAGGTCACTGGCATCAATTGCCGTCGCGTACATCGAAACGCCAACCAGCCACCAGGGCAGCGTCCTGCCGGCCAGGAACCAGTCGACGCTGGACTGCACGCCACGGCTCAGCCAGATCCCGTAGACGATGATCGACCCGTTCAGCAGGATGACGATGACCCAGTCGATCAGGTTCATGGTGTCTTACCCGGGGTGGTGGATTGAATCAGAAAGCCATTGCCAGGGGAGAAGGCAGTGAGACGCATCAGAACATTCGGCCGGACTCTCATGAGGCCGGCGACGGACATTTTTTAGTTATTAAACTGCAGTTTCCACTCACCGAAGTGTTGAAACGAGTCTTCACCACGTGCGAGAACGGCAGGCCACGGCGAATTCAGGGAGTTTGCCTTGATCGGTTTGACATGTGGCGGGCAGTAGCGAATCGTCAGTCCGCAGCGTCGGCGCGAAGATCGATTGGGATTGCTGCCATGAATCAGACGGCCATGGTGAATCGACATTTGTCCGGCCTTGAGAACCAGATCGACTGCCAGCCCGTCGTCGACTTCGGCCTCAACTTCCTGATTGATGCTCAACAGGTTCCCGTCACGGCTTGATTCTCCATGGGCGACAATTCCCTGTTTGTGCGTCCCGGGAATCACGCGCATGCAGCCGTTTTCCGCATCACTGTCATCCACGGCGTACCATGCTGTCAAAGCGAACGGAGGATCCAGGCCCCAATACGTCACGTCCTGATGCCATGCCACGAATCTGCCGTTTGTCTCGGGGTACTTGCAGAAGAAGTGCGTGGACAGCACCAGGATGTCCGGCCCCATGAGCGCCGCGATGCAGTCAAGAATCTTTGACTCGGTCGCAAGTGTCCAGATGAATCGCTGATCGATGTGACGTCCCTGCAGACCGATCGTGCACTGATCCTGCCCCTCTCGTGATTCCAGCTCGTCGAATTCGTCGCGAACAGCAGCAGCCCCGGAACTGTCGTGGACGTTCAGATCTGTTAAATAACCATAGTCTTCAAAGAACTGAACCTGTTCAGATGTGATGCTCATGGCAGCTCACAAACTATCGTCATGTGTTGAGGACCGGGCACGGGTTGTTATTGTACCTGTGATTCATCCGCCATTGCGCTCATCACCGGATTCGTGCCGCCGCAGTCTATCAGGATTCCGATGAGCTGTCCCCGGTCCGGCCATTGCTGTCCTTGCCGGCGTCCCTGAAAGAAATACACATGCAGATTGATCGTGTTGAAGTGCTGACTGTCGCGCCGGAGGTGCAGCGATTCACATGGTCGCATGATCTCCCTGAACAATACATGACCAACACAGTGGTCCGCATTTATACGGACGACGGTGTGGAAGGCGTCGGAGGTGTTTCGAATTATACGTCGTACGGTTTCGACCGGTATACGACCGAGACACTGCGACACATGCTTCCCGTGCTGGTTGGTAAAAATCCGTTGAACCGTGAGTCCATCTGGAACGCTCTGTGGTCCCGCGTCTTTCCGCTTTCTCCAGGAGCACTGGCGGCCGTCGACCTGGCCCTGTGGGATTTGTTCGGAAAACATGCCGGTCTTCCGGTTTACCAGCTGCTGGGAGGAGCCTGTGATCGCATGCGGTCCTATGCCAGTACGCCGCTGTTTGACGACGTCCCCACCTATCTGAAGTTCATCGAGGAAATGGTTGAGCAGGGGTTTACGGCGATCAAGTTTCACTGCTGGTCATTGCCTGAGAAAGATCGGGAACTCGTGCGTGCCGTGCGGCAGGCGTTTCCGAACCAGGACGTGGCCTTCATGCTGGACGTCGAAAACAACTATGAGTGGCAGGACGCCCTTGAAATGGCTCTGGAACTGGAAGACCTGGCGTTCGAATGGTTCGAAGCGCCGCTGATGGACTTCGACCTTCCCGGCTATCGACGACTGACCAAAAGAGTCAATATTCCGATCATTCCGTCCGGGAACTGGATTCAGGACCTGTCATCATTCGAACATGCGCTGCAGACGGACTGCTGGTCACGAGCTCGCACAGATGTCACGGTGTGTGGTGGGTTCACCCCAGCACAGAAGTACATGGCGTTGGTCAGAGCCGCCGGCATGAAGTGCGAGATCATGTCCTGGGGGAACACTCTGATTTCATCGGCAAATCTGCATCTGATGCTGGGAACTGGAGTCTGTTCCTGGTACGAACAGCCAGTACCATACGGACCGTACGAATACGGAATGCAGCAGACCATTCGCACCGGGTCGGACGGATTTGTCAACGCACCACAGGAGCCGGGACTCGGTCACGCCATCGACTGGGATGCCATGCGAACGGCTGTGATTCATCAGCTCGACAGTCGTGAGATGAAGTGATTCCTGATGGTTGTGACATCGCCGAATCGAACAGGAAGCGGCGTGCAGTTTTTCGTCACGGCTCACAGTCACGCCTGCGGGTTCCTGATAACTCCGGTCTCCATCTCCACGCTGCCTTCCTCTCGCATTACCTCACTAAAAAAAGGCGTATCCAGGACGATGAAAATCACAGAAGTCATTTGCCAGGTCCTGCGTGTCCCGGCCGTTGAAGCGAAAACGGCCAGCAACCAGGACGCGGTCATTGTTCGG
>JBDOMX010001179.1:0-10307 GCA_039831615.1 Planctomycetaceae bacterium | reverse complement strand
GCGCTGGAGAGATTCGAATCCGCGCTCGGCTGACGGACGCCATGCAGATTGTGAACCCACTCGTCAGACGAGCACTTCGCGGATGACGCGACCACAACTGATTGGATGTGGTCGGTTGAGGACATCCCGGATTTCTGTTTCAGGCGAATAGCCGAGACATTGAAAAATCGTTGCTGTCACGTCCTGAGGACGCACCACTCCACTCGTCGGGTAGGCCGCATGATTGTCCGAAACCCCGTGGACGGTTCCCCCCTGAATACCGCCGCCGGCCAGAGCCAGTGAAAACACATGTCCCCAGTGATCACGGCCACCGCGAGAATTCATCTTCGGTGAACGACCAAATTCGCCCATGCACACAACCAACGTATCATCCAGCATGCCGCGATCGATCAGGTCCGTCAGCAGGGCCGAATACGCCAGATCCAGAGGCGGCGCCAAGACATTCCTGAGTCGTTCCGTTTCGTTCGCGTGGCTGTCCCAGCAGGGAGCGGCCATCGGTTCGTCCGGACCACGGAACCAGTTGACCTGCACCATCGACACACCCGCTTCCAGCAACCGACGTCCCAGCAACACGCTTTGTCCAAATTGATTGCGTCCGTAGCGATCGCGCAGATCCTCATGTTCCTGTTTCAGATCGAAGGCCTTCGCTGTTCGTGGATTTCCGAGCAGCTCCAGTGCCTGCTGCTGTTGCTGCGAGAAGGAACGGAATTCACCAGTCCGTTCAATGGTCGATAATCGAGCGTCCAGCTGAGTCAGCAGATCCCGGCGACCGTTCAATCGCGCGACTGTCAGATCGTCACCCAGCCGGAATTCCGGTCCGCGAAACCCGGGCGAGTTTGGTTCACTGCGGAACAACCACGGATCTGCCGCCGCACCGAGGAATCCGGAATCCTGGCCAGGCCAGATGGACTGATCCGTGTTGAAGATATGCATTGGCAGTCGCATCGCATTGGGCAGCAAACCAGTACGCTGCCGCTTGAGATGTTTCACAACGGCGCCCATCGTCGGCCAGTCGTTCGGTGGTCCGGGATTCGCATTTTCCCGATTCATTGGCACGTGCGACTGTCCGGTCAGCATCGCGTATCCGCTGGATGAGTGAGCGTGGTCGCCGGTTGTCACGGCTCGCAGCAGCGCAACTCGGCCCATCAGTTGTGACGTCTGCGGCAGCAGCTCACAGATTTGTGTGCCAGGCACGCTTGTGGAGATGGCATCAAAGTTGCCACGGACTTCTGCGACGGCATCCGGTTTCGGATCCCAGGTGGAATGCTGCGCCGGTCCCCCCGTAAGAAACAGAATCACACACCGTTTTGCCGCAGCGCTGGCAGCGACGCGTTTGTCGGACGCCACCGACAGCTGGCTGAAGCTGGAAGCGCCCGCAAGGGCACTCAGGCCACCCGCTCGCAGGTAATCACGCCGCGAAAGACCGTCACAGAGTTTCGTCGCGCCGGAATGATACAATGTCAGCATTGGGATCTCGTCGGCAGCGGCAGAACAACGGCGGCCGTTTCAAGGCCGCCCGGACAGGTCGTCGACAGAGCCACGACGATGTTACGCTCGATTCGCCCATTCGCAAAGTTCAAGGCGGCATCAGTTGGGGTTTCAGCGTTTTCTGGTTTTCGTCAATATTCGGCAGGTCTCTCCATTTCTGCTTTGCGTCTGCGTAATCCTGCTGCTGGATTTCCATGTTTCTCTGGTTCGTGCAGTACTTCGGCCCTCTGCTGGAGCAACTGGAATCCCGAACGACGGGTGATTCCCGCGTTTATCTGACTGCGCGTACGGCCGCTGCCAGCGTGTCCGCGTTTCTGCTGGCACTGGTTCTGGGCCCCGTGGTAATCCGCCTGCTGAAGGCCCGATTTCGAGAGCGAATTCACAGCGACTCTGAACGTCTGAATGAACTGCAGGCTGACAAGAACGAAACGCCCACGATGGGGGGAGTTTTTGTAATGGCGGCCGTCCTTTTTTCATCGATCGTCTGGGCCGATCTGTCGAGCGGCTATGTTCTCGTGGGGATTTTCGTCCTCGTCTCACTGACAGGACTGGGAGCACTCGACGACTGGATCAAGCTCACCACCGCTCGCAAGGGACTCACGGTTACCCAGAAGCTGTCAGGACAACTGTTCGTCGCTGCGATCGCCGTGGTCCTGATCTGGCTGGAACAAAAAACTCAAAGCCAGGGGACATCACTGGTCTGGCCATTGGGGAACGTGGCGTTCTCGCTCGGACCGTGGTTCATCGCATGGGGGATTCTGGTTCTCGTCGGCACGTCCAACGCCGTGAACCTGACCGATGGACTCGATGGGCTGGCGACCGGCTGCACCATTTTTGCCGGCTCCGCATTCGTGGCACTGACCTATCTGTGCGGTCATCGAGTCATGGCTGACTACCTGATGATCCCACACATTATCGGTGCCGGAGAACTCACCATTATCCTCGGCGCTCTGGTGGGGGCGATGCTGGGATTCCTGTGGTTTAACTGCTATCCGGCACAGGTCTTCATGGGCGATGCCGGCTCGCTGCCCATTGGCGGACTGCTGGCGGTGTCGGCGCTGGTGATTCGCCAGGAAGCATTGCTGGTGATTGTTGGCGGCATCTTCGTGCTGGAAACGTTAAGTGTCATTCTCCAGGTGGGCTGGTTTCGTTTCACCGGCCGGCGACTCATTCGATGCAGTCCGCTGCACAATCATTTTCTTTTTCGGGGCGATCACGAAATCAAGATTGTCACCCGCTTCTGGATTGGATCGGCGTTGCTGGCCATCGTCGGAATTGCCAGCCTCAAACTGCACTGACATGCGAACGCTCTCGGCAAGCCATAGAATAGAAATCTTCGTGCGCCGAATCGGGTTCTCAACTGCGACGGTTTCGATGTGACCGCTTCCTCCCACTTAAGCAGCCTCGATCGGGCTGCCATCACCGACTGGAACGGAGCCTCGACTGACGAGCGCACCATCGACGTCGCCGCATGGCACCGTCCTGAAGCGCCAACAATTCGCAACATCCGGTTGAGGTTCTGCGACGGAGGGCTGGCCGACCATTCATCCGTTCCGGAATCCGACTGGGCCGGAATTCTGCCCGTCGCCGTGATTCCGCCGCTGGTCAACGCTCATACGCACCTTGAGTTCTCTACGCTGAGTGAACCAATCGGACCATCATCCCCCTTTCCGGAGTGGATTCGTTCCGTCGTCCGCTGGAGGATTGACCACCCGGACGCGTCACGTGCCGGCATGCGTTCCGGTCTTCGCGAGTGTCGCAATCGCTGCATTGCTGCGATTGGTGAAATCACCACGTCAGACGATGCCGTCCGGCGGTTGCAGAAGACATCGATGGACGTCGTGAGCTTCCGGGAATTGATCGGCCTGCTTCCTGATCGGATCCCGGACCAGATCGCAGCGATGAACCGGTATCTGGACAGCCGGGCTACTTCTCACGAGCCGGGCTCGGTGCGAGTTGGCATCAGTCCTCACGCCCCGTACAGCGTCAACCCGGATTTGTTTGCCGCTGCGGTGGACACCTGCAGAGCTCATTCCGTGCCGCTGGCCATGCACCTCGCGGAGACCACTGACGAACTGGAGTTGCTTGATACCGGGACCGGACACTTTGCTGAGTTTCTGCAACAGATAGAACAGTGGGATCCGCAAACACTGCCGCGAGGAAGCAGCATCCTGAGGTACTTCGAGCAACTGGCAAAACTGCCGAAGTCCCTGGCAATCCACTGCAATTATCTCACTGACAAAGAGATCGAGTTCCTGGGGCAGCATCCGCAGATCGCCGTTGTCTACTGCCCGCGAACTCATCACTATTTTGGTCATCAGCCACATCCGTGGCGGCGGATTCAGGCCGCTGGCGGCACGGTCGTTTTAGGAACTGACGGACGCGGCTCCAACCCGGATCTGTCCATCTGGAAGGAAGTTCAGTTCCTCGCCTCACACACCGGCGCAGCAGCAGATCTGGTGCCGATGGTAACAACGATGGCAGCCAACGCACTGGGATTGGAATGCCACCGGGATTCGGACACCCGTTTCCATGCGGCCGTCATACGATTGCCTGAGAACGTGCACGATCGAAATGACTCGCTGCTGTCACTCGAGTCCCAACCCATCGCGAGACTGGTCAGTGATGGTCAACGTGTCACGCTGCAGTTGTCCGCGGCAGTCGACGAACGTAATGAACGGTGACCAGGATCAGAATCACGAGCGAGACGGACGCGATCACGGCCGATGACACCCTCATCAATTGCAGGAAATTGATGTCAGTCGAAATCAAGTTCCTCAGGACCATGACCAGAATATAGCCAAGGTAGCCCAGTGAATCGGCCAGATACATGAGGTACCCCAGGTTGCCGGTTTCACGACAGGTGGCGATCAGCCGTTCAAAAATCGTCGTGTGAAACACCACGTACGGCACGTAAGTTCCCAGTCCCAGCAGGACCATAAACGGAAATGAGCCAAACCATCCGCTCCCGTGTCCCGCCAGCGTGACCAGGACCACACCGAATCCCCCGGCAACGAGTCCCAGCGACGTCAGAAATGCAGTGCGATTGTTGCGGATAAAAATGGCGGCTCCGCTGATGAGCGTCACCACCACAGTGACCCAGGTTTCTGATATCGCAAAGATCGCCGGCTGTTCCTCTTCTCCAAGATCAGCCCAGATTTCGACAGCGAAATCATCGCGGATGCTTCGCATCACCGTGATCAGGACGAAGATGGACAGTAAGCCGCTGAGTCCCAGCGCATGACGTGTCAGAAATGTCCGACGCTCGTCGCGTGTCATCGGCGGACGGGCGCTGCGGCGAGCAATATCTTCCTGGGAGGGTCCAGGAATCTGACTCAGCATCCACACGCCGAGGAAGAGCGGCACGACAAACAGCAAGCCGGTCCAAAAGGGCATCCAGTATTCGGACACATCGTAGTCAATGACCAGAGTCCGCCCGACCGACTTCACGACACCCGAGGCCCAGATAAAACTGGCACACAGTCCGGCGGCCAGGGCTTCAGTGAGTTGCCGACCTTCGAGGAACGCTAACACCAGTCCAAAGACAATTCCGAGTGGCAGACCGTTAATGAACAGCCACAGGAAATTCCACGGAGCGGGCGTCAGCGCAAACATCAGCAATGCCAGTTCCGCAATGCCAATCAGCAACAGGATCCCCACGACACGACGAGACGCCGGCATTTCAGAAACAATACGGATGCCCAAAAACTTGGACAGCGTATATCCGGCAACCTGTGACGCCACCAGGATCGTCTTGTAGCCGACGCCCAGCAACATGGTGCCTTCGAACGTCCCGGCGGTGAACGGTTTCCGAAACGCGTACATGCAGGAATACGTTGTGAATGCGGCAACGATGCACCACGCCGAAAAGGCAAACGGTCCCGCGGTTCTGAGCTTTTGAGAAATCCTGGATGGTCTGGTTGTGTTCACCATCGCGGCAACCTACACAATCTGTTCGACGGGACGACCAATGGATGCATGACTGAGGTCGACATGACAACGAAAACTGAAGTGATCGCAGACATCCTGAAGCTGTTTCGCGATCGCGGCGATTCGCAATACGGCGAGGAGGCAGTGTCGCAGCTTGACCACGCACTGCAAACGGCCGCTCTGGCTGCGGACAACGGTGCCGACAGCCCGTTGATTGCTGCAGCTCTGATGCACGATATAGGCCACCTTTTGCATGATTTGCCTGATGATGCGCCTGATCGGGGAATTGACGATCGACACGAGGTCGCAGGAGGAACCTGGCTGGCACAACGTTTTGGAGACGACGTGACGGAACCCGTTCGACTGCACGTGCCGGCAAAACGTTATCTGTGCAATGTGGATCCCGAATACCAGGCCACGCTGAGCCCGCCGTCGGTCCTCAGTCTAAAACTTCAGGGCGGCCCGATGTCTGAACATGAAGTGGCCGAGTTTGAACGAAATCCTCAGTTCGAGCGTGCGGTTCAACTTCGTCGCTGGGACGATGAAGCCAAGATTCCCAATCATCCCACTCCGGATCTGGAGGTCTTTGCACCGCATCTCGCTGCAGCGATCAATGAAGCCACTCATCCGTGAAACGCTCATTCGATGTGGCCGTGATCGGTGCCGGAATCATGGGACTCGCCAATGCCTGGACAGCGGCCAGAAAGGGCCTTTCGGTCGCACTGTTTGAAAGGCACCCTCAGGCACAGGGGGCTTCTGTACGCAACTTCGGCATGATCTGGCCGATCGGTCAGCCGGCGGGAACATGCCGAGAGACGGCGCTGCACAGTCGAGCTCGCTGGCTGGAACTGTCCCAGGCTGCCGGTTTCTGGACGACAACGTGTGGTTCGCTGCATTTGGCGTATCGGGAAGACGAACTGGCCGTTCTGGAAGAGTTCAGCGCTGCTTCGACGGATGACGACAGCGTGCAACTGCTCATGCCCGCGCAGGTGCTGAAAAAATCTCCAGCGGCAAATCCCGACGGCCTGCTCGGAGCGATGTGGAGCCCCCACGAAATGGGGATCAACCCGTACGAAGCGATCGCATCGATTCCGCGGTGGCTGCACCACAGTTTCGACGTGCAGCTGAACTTTGCGACGCCGGTCACGGCGGTCGATCACCCGAGACTGACGACCAGCGACGGTCAAACGTGGAATGCTGATCGCATCGTTGTCTGCAGCGGCAGTGATTTCGAAACGTTGTTCCCGGAGAGTTTTCAGCAACTGGGAGTGACGCGGTGCAAGCTGCAAATGATGCGAACAGCGCGGCAACCGAACGGCTGGAAAATGGGTCCGTTCATCGCCGGCGGTTTGACGCTCCAGCACGACACGACATTCGGATCCTGTCCTGCTCTCGCGGTCCTCAGGAAGCGGATTGAAGAAGAAACGCCGGAAATCAATCGCTCCGGGATTCACGTGCTGGCTGCTCAGAATAATTCCGGCGAGCTGATTTTGGGAGATTCACATGAATACGGTGAGGATATCTCCATCTTCGACAAAACGGAGATCGATCACATCATCCTGCGTGAATTGAAACGATTAATGCGGCCACCATCGTTCGACGTCACGCGCAGATGGCATGGAATCTATGCAAAGCCGTCGGAATCATCGCACGTCGAATTCGATCCGCAATCGGGCGTCAAAATCGTAATCACGCCGGGCGGAGCAGGAATGACAATGGCGTTGGGGCTGTCTCAACAGATCTGGGACAACTGGAGCGGTTCCAGTCAAGGCAGCAGATGAGCCGCTTTGTCCACGGACAGACGTTGTCGCGAGCGGCGGATGGATGTCATTTTCTTAATCGACGGTGATTTCCTGCCAAAATGCGGCGACCGGAAACTGCTCCAAACGCCCCCGCCAATGGATTTCAGCGTGGTTCGAATTCCATCGCTGCTTCGTCGTATCGCTGCAATTTGCCTGTCATTCGCTTCCGGATGTGATAGAATGTGAGTACCTCCCCGGCACGCGTGTTTTCCAGTCTCCTTCCACGTTACGCTGCCTATGTCTGCCCGAATTCTTCCACTCCTGACCATCTGCCTGTTGCCGACGGCAATATCGTGCGCCCAGGGTGCCGACCGGGCGGCGGTTGATTTTGACAACGACGTGCAACCGATTCTGACGCGCCAGGGATGCAACCAGGGTGCCTGTCATGGCAAAGCGCGGGGGCAGGGCGGTTTTCAACTTTCGCTGCTCGGTTTCGATTCCAACTTCGACCACGACGCGATCACAAAAGAAGCGCGCGGACGTCGCATCTTTGCGGGGGCTCCGGAACGCAGCCTGTTGCTGATGAAACCCACCGGTCAGGTGCCTCACGGTGGCGGAGTTCGGCTGAAAACCGACAGCCGCGAATATGAACTGATGCTGCAATGGATCCAACAGGGGATCGCTCGCCGCGTCGAAGGCGCACCGGCACTGAAGTCGTTTAGTGTTACGCCCGATTCGGTCGTCCTGAAGAACGAACAACAGCAACCACTGAAGACGATCGCGCTCTATGACGACGGCAGTACTCGTGATGTCACATCGCTGACTGTGTTTCAGTCGAACGAAGCCCCGATTGCCGCGGTCACTGAAGACGGAATGGTCACGGCCGGCTCTGCCACCGGCAGCACGGCTGTGATGGCCCGTTTCATGGGACGCGTCGCCATCTGCAACATCATCATCCCAAGGCCGGAGAGCGTTCCAGCCGACGAATATGCTCAGCTGCCGGTGAACAATTTCATCGACGAATTGGTTTGGCAGCGACTCCAGCAGCTCAACATCACCCCGTCCGGCATTTGTGAAGATCACGTCTTCCTGCGTCGAGCGACGACAGACCTGTGTGGCCGCATTCCGACCCCGGAAGAGGTCCAGGCGTTTTTGGAAGACGACTCAGCAGACAAACGACAGAAGCTGGTTGATCGCCTGGTGCCTGAACCGGACTTTGCCGATCACTGGGCCAACAAATGGATGGACCTGTTGCGGCCCAACCCGTACCACGTCGGGATCAAAACGGTGATGAGTTATGACCGCTGGATCCGCGAACGCTTCCATCAGCGGATGCCGTGGGATCAGTTTGTTCGTGAACTCATCACGGCTCGGGGTGGAACCTGGCGGAACGGCGCCGTCACACTCTTCCGCGACCGCCGCACTCCGGATGAAGTCACAACACTCGTCAGTCAACTGTTCGTGGGAGTACGACTGGAATGCTGCAAGTGCCATCACCACCCATTCGAGAAGTGGAGTCAGGACGATTTCTACAGCTTTGCCGCCTACTTCGGAAAGCTCGGCCGCAAAGGAACGGGGATCTCAGCCCCGATCTCCGGATCCCAGGAGTTTATCTTCGCAGGCAAAAGCGGCAGTGTGTCGCATCCCGTCACTGGCAGGACCATGCCGCCCAGGCCTTTGTGGGGCGAGGCGGCGGTCACAGCCGACACCACGGATCCGCGCGAAGTTCTCGCGGAATGGATGACATCGCCGGATAATCATCTGTTTGCTCAGGTGATGGCGAATCGCGTCTGGGCAGATCTGATGGGACGTGGTCTGGTGGAACCTGTCGATGACTTTCGAGCGACCAATCCGGCCACCAATCAGCCCCTGCTGGACGCTCTGGGAAAACATTTCAGCGAGAACGGTTTCTCACTCGCGGAACTCATGAAGACGATCACGGCGTCGCATGTTTATCAACTGGATTCACTGCCCAACGATCGCAACATCGCCGATACTCGCAATTACTCTCGTCACTACCGACATCGGCTCCGTGCGGAAGTTCTGCTCGACGCCTTTGTTGATGTTTCCGGTGTCCCGCGGGCATTCGATGCCATGCCACCAGGAACAAAAGCAAAGCAAATCTGGACGCACCGCACGACATCGCTGTTTCTGGACACGTTCGGTCGCCCGGATCCGAATAAAGATCCACCGTGTGAACGGACAAAGGATTCAGCGGTCGTGCAAACACTGCATCTCATGAACTCTGAACAGATGTTCAAAGACATTCAGAATGACGAAAGCAATGCGGCCGTGATGTCGGCGTCCGACGCCGATCCGTCGGACGTGGCGCAACAGCTGTATCGACTCATCTACGGACGTAACCCGACGGTGGAAGAAACGGCTCTGGTGGCTGACGTTCTGAACGAAGCAAATGCAGATCGACGCCAGTCTATTGAAGATTTGATGTGGGCGATGATCAATACGCCCGAATTTGTGTTCCAGAATTAGTGCGCAGATCAATTGCCTGTTGAGGCACCGCGTCCAGCACAGGAATCTCACCATGACAATACGAAGAAACTGCGACGGCACGACACGTCGTGACTGTATTCAGTTTGGCATCGGAGGTCTTTTAGGCGGCGGACTGGTCAATACCTTGCGCGCTCGCGGGGAATCGGCCAAAGCCTCTCAGGGACCTCAACCCAGCGCCGATCGAGTCATCCTCATCTGGATGGACGGCGGACCAACTCATTTTGAAACCTTCGATCCGAAACCTGATGCTCCGGCAGAATTCCGTGGCGAATTTGGCTATGCAAAAACGTCCGTTCCCGGCGTGCTGTATTCTGAGCACATGGTGAAACTGGCCGCCAGTCTGGATGACTGCGCCATGATTCGATCGATCCGGCACAATCAGGGAAACCATGGGGCCGGCAACCATTATATGATGACCGGGGCACCAACTCGAATTCCGGTTGGCTGTGGAGCCTTCGTCAGCTTTCATCCGAGCATGGGATCGGTGGTCGCCAAAAAACTGGGCAAAGACAACGGACTGCCGCCCTACTTCAGCACGCCGCGCATGTCGCGATCGGGCGGCCCTAATTTTCTGGGGGCCAAATACGCTCCATTCGTCGTTCCGGATGATCCCAACGCCAAAGACTTCAAGGTGCG